>DAHVRG010000268.1 GCA_027322565.1 Georgenia sp. | reverse complement strand
CGACGCCGAGCCGGCGCAGCTCTGCCGCCAGGTAGTGGTGCTCGACGAAGCTCGTGACGTACGCGGTCTCGTCGACCGCGACCTCGACGTCGACGGGGTGCCGGGCGTGGTCGGTGAGGTGCCGGTGCAGCCGGAGCGTCTCGGCGACGCAGCCGCCGTACTTGACCGCGGCGGTGAGGATCTCCTCCTCCCCGATCGTCACGTGCCGGTCGCCGAGGTCGAGCCGGCGGCCCACGTACCGCGCGCGGAGCGCGTCGACGTCGTCCTCCAGCACGTCCCACGGCAGGTCGTCGAGCTGGGCCCGCCCGATCCCCCCGCGCACGTCGACGACGTGGTCGCCGGGGTCGAGGGTGAACATGGTGAAGCCGGCGGCCAGCCCGCGGTCGATGCCCTCGGTCGTCTTGACGTGGTCGCAGTCCGACCCGACGGGGCCGTGCCAGCCACCCTCGACGCAGCCGAACGTCGCGTCGTCCATGACGCTCCGGGCGTCCCGGCCGAGCCGGTCCATCTCGCGGATCGACTGCTGGGCGAAGAACGGGACGACGCCGTCCCCGGCGGTGAGGAAGGCGCGCACGTGCCCCGCGGTGGCGAGGCCGAGGCGGTCACCGGTGCCGACGCTCGCCCGCTCCCGGCCGACCCGCGTCGGGCGGAGGTGGGCGAAGGTCGCCCGCAGCGCTGCGGCGTTGGCGGGGGACAGCTCGCCCTCGACGACGTACCTCCCCTCCCCCTGCCCCGGCTCGCCCTCGAACGCCGCGAGGGCGCCCGGCTCGGGCGCGCTCACCCGCAGCCGGCGGCGGCCGCCGGTGTGGACGACGGCGGCCTCGTGGGTCTGGTTCCTCAGTGTCACCGCAGGTCCTCTCCTTCCAGGGCGAACGCCAGCCGGGGCTGGCGGACAACGAGGTCGTGGGCGGTGTCCCGCGCCTCGTCGAGGGTGAGTCGGTGGTCGGCGACGAGCTCGGCGAGGTAGGCGCAGTCCAGCCGGCGCGCCATGTCGTGCCGGGCGGGGATGGACAGGAGAGCACGCGTGTCGTCGATCATCCCGGACGTCTTGCCGAAGCCGCACGACTCGGTCACCGCCCGGCGGTAGCGCGAGATCGCCTCCGGGGCGTCGATGAACCACCACGGGGCACCGGCGAACACACTGGGGTAGAAGCTCGCGAGCGGGCCGATCTCCCGGGAGAACGTGGTCTCGTCCAGCGTGAAGAGGACCAGCCGGAACCTCGGGTGGGTCCCGAAGGCGTCGAGCACCGGCCGGAGGGGGCGGACGTACTCGGTGGGCACGGCGAAGTCGGCCCCGACGTCCGGCCCGAACCGGGCGGCGGTGGCCCCGTGGTGGTTGCGCCAGGCACCGGGGTGGAGGGTCATGACCAGGCCGTCCTCCGACGCCATGCGAGCCTGCTCGAAGAGCATGCCGCGGCGCAGCCGGTCGGCGTCCCCGGGGGTGATCGTCCCACCGCGGGCCGCCGCGTACAGCCGCTCGGACTCCTCCGGCGCGAGCGGGAGCATGCCGGCATCGAGATGGGCGTGGTCGCTGGAGACAGCGCCGTGCTCCCGGAAGTAGCTGCGCCGGTCCTCCATCGCGGCGACCCAGCCGGCGTAGCTGCCGGTGTCCTGCCCGCTGACCTGTGCGAGCCGGTCGACGTCGTCGTTCCAGCCCGGTCGTGCCGGCTCCAGGTACCGGTCCGGCCGGAAGGTGGGGACGACCGTCCCCGCCCACGTCTCGTCGGTGGCGATGCGCCGGTGCGCGGCGAGGTCGTCGCACGGGTCGTCCGTCGTCGCGATGAGGTCGATGGCGAAGCGGTCGTACAGCGCCCGGGGCCGCAGGTCCTCGGCAGCGAGCCGGGCGTCGATGCGGTCGTAGATCTCGTCGGCGGTGTCCTCGGCCGGCGCGAGGTCGATGTCGAGGACCTCGACGAGCTGCGACTCGAGCCAGAGCTTCATCGGTGTGCCGCGGAACTCCTTCCAGTACCGGCAGAGCGTGCGGAACGCCGCCCGTGACTGCTCGTGCGTGAGCTCGCCCTGCCCCACCCCGAGGTGCTCCAGCGGTACGCCGTGGGAGTGCAGCACCCGGGTGAGGTAGTGGTCGGGGGTGAGCAGCAGGGCGGTCGGGTCGGCGAAGCGGACGTCGTCGGCGAACCAGTCCGCAGGCACGTGGCCGTGCGGGGAGATGATCGGCAGGTCGGCCACCTCGGCGTAGAGCTCCCGGGCGATCGCCCGGAGCTCCCGGTCGGCGGGCAGGAGGCGGTCGGGGTGGACGGTGAGACGGCGGGACATGGCACCTCGGTGGGGAAGGTCGCGGCGGGGCCGCGCGTGAGCGGGGACGTCGGAGGCCGGGAGCCGCGGCGCTGGGGCCGCGGCTCCCGGGCGCGGACCTATCCGGTGATCGCGGCCGCCTCCGCGATGAACCGCTCGGCTCCCTCCTGCGGGGTCGTCTGCCCGAAGAGGACCTCCTCGTTGATCCGCGCGAGGAGGTCGGCGACCTCGCCGGCGCCACGGGGCGGAGCAGGGGGCGCATCGACGACCTCGTCGGTGACCTCGGCGATGAACTCGGCGGCCTGCTGCTCGGTCTCGCTCAGCCGGTCCATGATGTGCTCGCGCACGTCCATGTTCGCCGGCAGGCCACGGTCGCTGAGGATGATCTCCCCCGCCGTCGGGCTGTTGAGCATCCAGTCGATGAACGTCGCGGCCTCCTCCGGGTGCTCGCTGCCGGCGGACATCGACAGCGCCATCGCCGGCTTGAGGAACACTCCCGTCCGCTCGTGCTCGGACTCGCCGGGGTAGCGCAGGAGCACGAGGTCCCGGCCGGCGGCGCTGCTGATGGCCTCGAGCTGGTTCGTCCAGAAGCGGGCGACCGCTCCCTGGTTCGTGGCCAGCAGCGACTGCTCGGGCCCGCCGGCGTCCACCTCGAGGCTCAGGCTGGCCGGCGGCGCCCCGCCCGCCTCGATGAGGGCGAGGCTGCGCTCCCACAGCTCGGCCATGGTCTGGGCGTCGAAGCCGATCTCGCCGTTCTCGTCCCACAGGTTCTGCCCGCGCTGCCGCGCCCAGACCGACAGGTCCGGCTCGATGAAGCCGAAGTCCTGGGCTCCGTAGCCGTCGCTGCCCTCGGCGATCGCGACCATGAGGTCGTGGTAGTCGTCCCACGTCCACGCCGTGTCGTCGGGCAGCTCGACACCGGCCGCGGCGAAGCCCTGCGGGTCGGCCATGAGCACCCGCACGTTGACGCCGGTGGGGATGCCCCACAGCCCGCCGTCGAACTCTCCGCTGCCGAGGATCGACTCGTCGATCGCGGAGGTGTCGATGTCGTGGTCGGTGAGGTCGGCGAGCACGCCGCGGTCGGCGTACTCCCGCAGGTAGCGCTCCTCCTGCATGAGGACGTCGGGGGTGTCACCACCGGCGGTCTGGGTGGCGAGCTTGTCCCAGTAGCTCCCCCAGTCGGTGTAGTCGGGTGTGACGGCGATGCCGGGGTGCTCGGCCTCGAACGCCGCGATGAGCTCCTCGTTGAGCTGGTGGCGGGTGTCGGACCCCCACCAGGCGAACCGAATCGTCACCACCTCGCCGGAGTCGGCCGCGGCGGTCTCGCCCGAGCGGGCGTCCGCGGTGGGACCGCCGTCGTCGTCGGCCTGGCCCTGGAGGTTCTCGGCCTGGCCGCAGGCGCCGAGCGCGAGGGCCCCCGCCATGACGAGGACGGCGGTGCGGAGCAGCGGGTGACGTCGTGCCGTACGTGAGCTGGTCATTGGCTCCCCTGTGCTTCTCGGTCGTCGACCCCGCCGGAGGGCGTGGCCGGCTCGGCCCGTCGTTGGGTCCGAGGCTTTGGGTCGGTGCCCGGCGCTACTTCAGGCCGGTCGTGGCGATCCCCTTGGCCAGGTACTTCTGGCCGAGGAGGAAGATGAGGAAGAGCGGGAGGAGCGAGACGATGGACATGGCGAACATCGACCCCCACGAGCTCTGTCCGGTGGAGTCGAGGAACGACCGCAGCGCGATCGGCACCGTGTGCATCGCCGGGTCGATGAGGAAGATGAGCTGGGAGAAGAAGTCGTTCCACGTCCAGATGAAGGTGAAGATCGCCGTCGTCGCCAGCGCGGGCAGCGACAGCGGGAGCATGATCCGGAAGAAGATGCGCGGGTGCCCGGCGCCGTCGATGCGGGCCGCCTCGTCCAGCTCGCGCGGGATGCCGCGGAAGAACTGGACCATGAGGAAGACGAAGAACGCGTCGGTCGCGAGCAGCTTGGGGACGATGAGCGGCAGGAAGGTGTTGATCCAGCCGAGCTCGGAGAACAGCACGTACTGCGGCACGATGATGACGTGGATCGGCAGCATGATCGACATGAGCATGATGGCGAACCACAGCCCGCGGAAGCGGAAGTTCAGCCGGGCGAAAGCATAGGCCGCCAGGGAGCAGGACACGAGGTTGCCGAGGACGGCACCGGCGACGATGACGGCCGAGTTCGCCAGGTAGTGGCTGAAGGGGTGGAGCAGCGCCTCCCAGCCGAGCGTGTAGTTCTCCAGGGTCACCGTGCTCGGGATGAGACCGGGCTCCCGGAAGATGAGCGCGTTCGGCTTGAGCGAGCTGGCGACCATCCACAGGAGCGGGTAGAGCATGGTGAAGCCCGCGAGGACGAGACCGGTGTGCTTGAGGGTCGTCCGCAGGCGCCGGCGCGGCCGGCGCACGGCCGGGAGCGGGGCCCGGGCGGGCTCGGGCGACGCAGCGGTGCGGTCATCGGCGGTGGTCGGCCCGGGGAGGGTCCCGGCCCGCACGGGGAGCTCAGTCATCGTAGAAGACCCAGTACTTGGAGGCGAAGAAGTTCACGGCCGTCATGCCGGCGATGATCATGAGCAGCAGCCAGGCCATCGCGGAGGCGTAGCCCATGTTCAGGGAGCTGAAGCCCTGCTGGTACAGGTAGAGGGTGTAGAAGAGCGTGGAGTCGACCGGCCCGCCCGTCCCGTTGGAGACGATGTAGGACTGCGTGAAGGTCTGGAACGCGTTGATGACCTGGAGCACCAGGTTGAAGAAGATGATCGGGGTGAGCAGCGGCAGCGTGATGCTGCGGAACTGCCGCACCTGGGAGGCGCCGTCGATCGACGCGGCCTCGTAGTACATTTGCGGGATCTGGCGCAGCCCGGCGAGGAAGATGATCATCGGTGAGCCGAAGGTCCACACGTTGAGCACCATGAGGGTGCCGAGCGCGTAGTCGGGGTGGGAGATCCACCCGGGCCCCTGGACGCCGAGCACCGCCAGGCCCTGGTTCACCAGGCCCTCGGACCCGAAGACCTGGCGCCACAGGAGCGCGATGGCCACCGAGGACCCGAGGAGCGAGGGCAGGTAGAACACCGAGCGGTAGATCGCCAGCCCGCGCAGGCCGCGGTCGAGCAGCAGGGCCAGCCCGAGCGCCGCCGCGAGCTGGAGCGGCACCGAGACGAGGACGTAGGTGAACGTCACGACGAGGGCGGTGCGCAGCCGCGGGTCCGTGAGCATCTGCCGGTAGTTGTCCAGGCCGAGGAAGCCCGGGTCCGACAGCAGGTCGTAGTCGGTGAAGGACAGGTAGAGCGACGCGACGAGGGGCCCGGCGACGATGAGCACGAGCCCGACGAACCACGGGCCGAGGAAGAAGACCGCCGCCTTCCCGTCGTTGCGCTCCGCCGGGCTGCGGGTGGGGCGCGGCCGCGACCTGCGCAGCGTCGCGAGCTCACCGAGTGCGGACATGTGCGCTCCTTCCACCGTGGCGGCCCGAGCCGCACCGTCGCGGGGTGTGCCTCACCGGCTTCCTCCTCGGTATCCACGTCGACCGACCGAGACCGCCGCCTCTCCGGAGGCGGCACCACACCTGGGTACTTGACAGGCCACCCCTGTGCGGAAACGCTTACAGCATGGCAGACGCTAGCACCTCGGTGTGGTTCCCGTCACCCCCTGGCTCCCCGCGGGTGGCCGTCGTCGGTGTCCACGGGTACGGGGCCAACCACCTGCGTGCACTCCGCCCGCTCGTCGCCGCAGGACGCTGCGAGCTCGCCGCCGTGGTGGACTCCCGTACCCCGGAGGGCGAGGTGGCGGAGCTCGTCGGGCCCGTGCCGCACCACCCCGACCTCGGCTCCCTCCTCGCGGCGAGCGTCCCCGACGTCGTCGTTGTCGCGACCCCGATCCACACCC
>DAHVRG010000266.1 GCA_027322565.1 Georgenia sp. | reverse complement strand
TCGGTGACCGTGAGGTCGCGGCTCGTCTCCGACATCGGCAGGACGACGTCGGCGTCCGCCGGCCGCACCTCGGGCAGCTCCTCCCCGTGGAGGGAGAGCGCCTCGGGGTCGTCCGGCGCGAGGACCCACTGCCCCGCGGGGGTGATGCCGATCGGCACGACGTCGTAGCGGTCACGGTCCAGCGCACGCAGCACGCCGGCGGCTGTGGCGCAGCTGATGCTGTGCTCGCCGCTGCGGCCGCCGAAGACGAGCGCCAGCCGGATGCGGCGCGGGGGCTGGTCGGGCCGGCTCGAAGCATTCATCGCCCGTGAGACTACCTGTGGGCCGGCCCCGGCTCGCCTCAACCCGCCGGACCGGGGTGCCCGGGCCGCGACATAACCTAGGGAGGTGACCCACCAGCACCCCTCCACCAGCAGCCGGCTCTCCCCCGCCACCTACGCCGTCGTGGCCGGACGTCCCGACCGCGCCGACGGCGCGCCCGTCAACCCGCCCGTCGTCCTCTCCTCGACCTACGTCGGCCGCGGCGAGGTCCGGCCGGGCGACACGGTGTACACGCGGCTGGGGACCGAGACCTGGGAGCCGCTGGAGGAGGCGCTCGCCGGTCTGGAGCGCGCCGCCGAGCCGGGCCTCGTCTTCGCCTCGGGCATGGCCGCCGTCAGCGCTGCCCTCGAGCTCACCCGCCCGGGCAGCCGGCTCGTCGTGCCGCAGCACGCCTACCACGCCGCCCTCGTAGCGGCCCACCGCCTCGGGGAGCGCAGCGGCGTGGACGTCGTCGAGGTGGACATCGCCGACACCGACGCGGTGCTCGCCGCGATCGCCGGCGGACCGACATCGGTCGTCTGGCTCGAGACGCCGACGAACCCCATGCTCGAGGTCGCCGACATCCGCGCGGTCAGCGCCGCCGCCCACGCCGCCGGCGCCCTCGTCGTCGTGGACAACACCTTCGCCACCCCGCTCGCGCAGCGTCCGCTGGAGCTCGGCGCGGACGTCGTCGTCCACTCCGTGAGCAAGTACCTCGCCGGTCACTCCGACGTCATCCTGGGCGCCGCCCTCACCAGCTCGCGCGAGCTCTACGACGAGCTGCGGCTGCGCCGCGACATCGGCGGCGCGGTCGCCGGGCCGTGGGAGACCTGGCTCGCGCTGCGCGGGCTGCGCACCCTGCCGCTGCGGGTGGAGCGCGCCCAGGAGAACGCCGCGGAGCTGGCGCGCCGGCTCGCCGAGCACCCCGACGTCGTCGCGGTCAGCCACCCCTCGCTGCCCAGCCACCCCCAGCACGAGCGGGCGCGCACGCAGATGTCGGGCTACGGCTCGATCCTCACCCTCCGGCCCCGGGGCGGCCGTGCGGGAGCCGACGCCCTCGCCTCCGCCGTGCGGCTCTGGGTGCCCGCCACGAGCCTGGGCGGCGTGGAGTCCAGCCTCGAGCGCCGGCGCCGCTTCGACTCCGAGGCGCCCACCGTCCCGGAGGACCTGCTCCGGCTGTCGGTCGGCGTCGAGGACGTCGAGGACCTGTGGGCCGACCTCGTCGGGGGGCTGGCGGCCGCGGCCCGGGTCTAGCATCGGGGCAGCACCCGCACGAGGAGGGTCCGATGACGACGGCGCAGCACGGCCTCCCCCGGCACGTCGCCGGTGTGACGGGGGCCGCCGTCATCGCCCTCGCCGCGGTCGCGTGCAGCGACGAGGACCCTGCCCCCGTGGGCGACGGGACCAACCCACCCCCGATCGTCGTCGAAGGTCCGGACGACACCGGCACCGGCGCCGCCGGCCCGACGACCGACCCTCCGACCGACGCGCCGACCGGCGCCCCGACCGTCGAGGACGTCGACCCGGCGGCACCACCCCCGTTCCAGACCCCGGGCACACCACAGGTGTCGGAGGCGAGCGGGGAGCCGATGCTCCCGGTCGACCTGCACGTCGGGGACCACGACGGCTACGACCGGATCGTCGTCGAGCTTGCCGGGGACGGCGTGCCGGGGTGGCGCACCGAGTACGTCACCGAGGCGGTCGGGGCCGGTCGGGGTGAACGGATCGACGTCGACGCCGACGCCGTCCTCGGCGTGGAGATCACCGGGACCCGCTACCCCGACGAGGGCGAGGACCACTACGCCCCGCGCGGCCCGGTCGACGGCGAGGACCTCGTCGAGGAGGTGCACTACGTCGGGACCTTCGAGGGCGTCACGCAGCTCTTCATCGGGGTCGACGACGGCCCGGCCGCCTACCGCGTCTTCCCGCTCGTCCGGCCGGCACGACTCGTCATCGACATCGCCGACCCGGGCGACTGACATCAGCCCATAGTTGCCATGACGCCATGCTGATGTCATGCTGGCGTCATGGACCTCGCACCGTACCTGACCAACCTGCGCGACGCCCTCGCCGCTGCCGCCCGCACGGCCGGCGACGACGTACAGGAGGCCGCCGAGCGGCTGGCGGGCGCGCTCGAGCCCGCGCTGCGGCTCACGCTCCTGGAGTTCGCCTCCGAGCTCACCGACGACATCACCGTCAAGCTCGACGGGGACGCCGTCGAGGTCCGCCTGCGCGGCGGACAGCCGGAGGTCGTCGTCGAGCGGCGGCCGCGCAGCGAGC
>DAHVRG010000246.1 GCA_027322565.1 Georgenia sp. | reverse complement strand
AAGCACGTCTTCGGCCTCGTCGCCGGCCGCGACTTCACCGCCGACGGCACCATCGAGGCCGCTGAGGTGCGCGCCGGCGACCCCGCGCCCGACGGCTCGGGCCCGCTCGAGCTCGCCCGCGGCATCGAGATCGGCCACGTCTTCGCCCTGGGCCGCAAGTACGCCGACGCCCTCGGGCTCTCCGTCCTGGACGAGAACGGCAAGGCCGTCACCGTGACGATGGGCTCCTACGGCATCGGGGTGAGCCGCGCGCTCGCCGCGATCGCCGAGGCCACCTGCGACGACCTCGGGCTCTCCTGGCCGATGAACGTCGCCCCCTACCACGTCCACATCGTCGCCACCGGCAAGGACGAGCAGGTCTTCGCCGAGGCGGAGCGGATCGGCGGGGAGCTCTCCGCCCGGGGTGTCGAGGTGCTCCTCGACGACCGGCCGCGGATGTCCGCCGGGGTGAAGTTCGCCGATGCCGAGCTGCTCGGCGTCCCGCTCGTGCTCGTCGTCGGGCGGGGCCTGGCCGACGGCACGGTGGAGCTGCGCGAGCGGGCGAGCGGCGGGCGGCGGGAGGTGCCGGTCGGCGAGGCCGTGGAGACGGTCGCCGCGGCCGTCCACGCCGCCCTCGACTGCTGAGGGCGCCGGTGCGGCCGACACACCCGGGGAGCACGTCGCACCGGCTGCGCACCGCGGGCGCCGCGCTCCTCGTTGGTCTCGCGCTCGCCGGCTGCGGGGTCCGGATCGAGACGCCGCCGCCCGCGGTGCCCGTCGCGGACGCGGCCGAGCAGGCCCGGCAGGACGCCGCGCGTACCGCGGAGCAGCTCCGGGCCGCTGCGGCGGCCGCCGGCGTGTCTGCCGACGCCGACCTGACCCCGGTGCTCACCGCCGTCGAGGCGGCGTCCGCCGAGCACCGCACCGCCCTGGGTGGCGTCTGGGCACCCTGGCCGGGTGCCGGGCCGGACGCGACCGCCCACCCCGGGCCGGACGCCACCCCCAGCCCCACCCCGACAGGCGAGGACGCCACCCCGGCGGACGTCCTCGGCCTGCTCGAGGAGGCGGCCCTCGCGGCGCACGACGCCGCCGTCGCGCACGACGGCGACCTTGCCCGGCTCCTCGGCGCGGTCGCGATCTCCCGTACCTACCTCGCGCAGGACCTCGCCGCTGCGCTCGGCGAGGAGGCGAGCGGCCTGCCCGCTGCGCCGCTGGCCGCGCCCGGCCCCGGCGAGCTCGACCCCGACACCTCCGTCGCCCTCGACGCCGCCCGGTACGCCCTCGAGGTCGTCGCCGCCCGCACCACCGGCGCCGAGCGGACCCGTGCCGTCGAGCGTGCCGACCACCTCGAGGAGGTCGCCTCCGCCGTCGCCCCCGAGGACGACCGGCGCGAGGTCGCCTACGACATCACGGCCGCCGCGCAGGGAACGGCGACATCCGAGCACGCCCTCGCAGCGACCGCGGAGCTCGACGTCGTCCGCGCCTACATCGCCCTGCTCGCCGCCGACGGCGCGCGCCGCGCGGACGTCCTCGCCGCGGCGGTGGACGCCGCCGCCGCGGCGCGGTCGTGGAGTGCGACACTACCGGCGCTGCCCGGCCTGTCCTGACGGCGGCAGAGCAGGCCCTCCCGGGTAAGGTGTTGGCGTTCCGGACCCCGAGCCCCAGGAGTGCACCATGCGCCGCCCGTCGGAGGTCGCAGCGACGCTGCGCACCGTCCTCGAGCCGGTCGTCGCCGACGCCGGCCTCTTCCTCGAGGACGTGACCGTCGGGGCGGCCGGCCGCCGCAGCGTCGTCCGGGTCGTCGTCGACCTGCCCGACGGACCGGGCGGTGTGGGTTCCGACACCCTCGCCGACGTCTCGCGGGTCATCTCCACCGCGCTCGACGAGGCCGACGTCGTCCCCGGCGCCTACACCCTCGAGGTCTCCACCCCCGGGGTCGGCCGGCCGCTCACGACGGCGCGCCACTTCCGGCGCGCCCAGGGCCGGCTGGTCCGGCTGCGGACCACCTCCGGACCGGTGCGCGGCCGCGTCGTCGAGGTCGCCGGTGAGGACGTCGTCGTCGACACTGAGGGCGCACGCCGCGTCGTGGCGCTCGCGGACATCACCTCGGGCACCGTCGAGCCCGAGCTGGGGCGGCCGGCGCCGGGTGCCGGCGAGGGCTGAGGAGGACACATGGACATCGACATGGCGGCGCTGCGCCTGATCGAGAGCGAGCGCGAGATCCCCCTCGACGTGCTGGTGGAAGCGATCGAGGAGGCGCTGCTGCTCGCCTACCACCGCACCCCCGGAGCCGCGGAGCGGGCCCGCGTGGAGGTCGACCGGCGGACCGGGCGGGTCGCCGTCCTCGCCACCGAGGTGGACGAGGAGGGCAACCCGGTGGGGGAGTACGACGACACCCCGAGCGGCTTCGGCCGGATCGCCACCGCCACCGCCCGCAGCGTCATCGTCCAGCGGCTGCGGGACGCCGAGGACGAGCAGGTCATGGGCAGCCTGCGAGACCGCGCCGGCACGCTCATCGCCGGCGTCGTCCAGCAGGGCCGCGACCCGCGCACGGTGCTCGTCGACATCGGCGACATCGAGGCGGTGCTCCCCGCCCACGAGCAGGTCCCCACCGAGACCTACCGGCACGGGGACCGGCTGCGCGCCTACGTGCTCGACGTCAGCCGCGGTGCGAAGGGTCCCTCCGTCACGCTCTCGCGGACGCACCCCGGCCTGGTCCGTGAGCTCTTCGCGCTCGAGGTCCCGGAGGTCGCCGACGGCACCGTCGAGATCAAGGCCCTCGCGCGGGAGGCGGGGCACCGCACGAAGATCGCGGTCGCGACGTCGGTACCGGGGCTCAACGCCAAGGGCGCCTGCATCGGCCCGATGGGCCAGCGGGTCCGGGCGGTGATGAACGAGCTCGGCGGAGAGAAGATCGACATCGTCGACTACAGCGAGGACCCGGCACGCTTCGTCGCGAGCGCCCTCTCCCCGGCCCGCGTGACGAGCGTCGAGATCGTCGACCCGGACGAGCGGTCGGCGCGCGTCGTCGTCCCCGACTTCCAGCTCTCGCTGGCGATCGGCAAGGAGGGGCAGAACGCCCGCCTCGCCGCCCGCCTCACCGGCTGGCGGATCGACATCCACCCGGACACCGAGGACGAGCAGCCCGAGGCCTGAACCGATGCCCGCCGGGCGGCGGCGAGCGGTGCTGTGAGGAATGACACCGGGGACCCTCCCGCGCTGTCTCGGTGTCCCCGGCGGACGTCTGGGGGTAGACTGCCGGACGGGCCACGGCCCGGTATCCCATGATGACGCCTCCTTCTTCCCCACCTCCCGGCGAGGGACAGGTGCGTACGTGCGTGGGGTGCCGAGCCACGGCACCGCGGTCCGCCCTGGTGCGGGTCGTCCTCGTACCCCACTCGCAGCGCGCGGTGGTGGACGAACGGACGGACGCTCCTGGGCGGGGGGCCTGGTTGCACGCTGACCGGGCCTGCCTGGACCGTGCCGAACGGCGGCGGGCTCTTCCCCGCGCCCTGCGTAGTGCAGGGCCGGTGGATCTCACCGCCGTCACGGAGTGGTTCAGCGCCCTGCCGAGTCAGACCTGACCCGGCGAGTCATCGACGAAGAAAGCGGGTTGGAAGCCGATGGGCACCCGATGAGTACCCAGCGATGAGCCCCAAGCACTAACACGGCCCTTCCCTGTCTCGGGATGGGCCGAGACAGGAGAAATGTGGCAAAGCTTCGCGTCCACGAGCTCGCCAAGCAGCTCGGCGTCGACAGCAAGACGGTCCTGGCGAAACTCAGCGAGATGGGCGAGTTCGTCAAGTCCGCCTCGTCGACCGTCGAGGCGCCGGTGGTGCGCCGGCTGAGGGAGGCCATCCCCGCGCAGCCGGCTGCCGACGACAAGCCGGCCCCGAAGAAGTCCAAGCCGAAGGCCCCGGCCAAGCCGGCTGCCCAGGCCGCGCCGCCCGCCGCGGAGCAGGCCGCTGCCGAGCCGGCCGCGCCCACGCCGCAGGAGGCGCCGAAGCCGGCGGCTCAGCCCCGGCCCGCGGCAGAGGCCCCGCAGGCACCCGCACCGGCAGCGAAGGCCGAGCCGGCGCCTGAGGCCCCGTCCCCGGGGCCGAAGCCGGAGGCGGCCAAGCCCGCGGCTCCCAAGCCGGCCCCGAAGGCGACCCCGGGCCCCAAGCCGGGCGCACCGCGCCCGGGTAACAACCCCTTCGCCACGAGCCAGGGCATGCCCCGGCCGGGCGGCAGCGGTGGTCCGCGCCCCGGTGGCCCGCGTCCGGGTGGTCCCCGCCCGGGTAACAACCCCTTCGCCACGAGCCAGGGCATGCCCCGGCCCGGTGGCACGGGCGGCCCCCGCCCGGGTCCCCGTCCCGGTGGCCCCCGCCCGGGTGCGCCCCGCCCGGGTGCGCCCCGCCCCGGCGCCCCGCGCCCCGGCGGGCAGCGTCCGACGCCCGGGATGATGCCGGGCCGCAGCTCCGTGGGCGTCCCGGGTGCACCGGCACGCGGCGGCGGTGGCGGCGGCCGTGGCCGTCCCGGCGGCGGTGGCCCCGGCGGCGGCCGTCCCGGTGGCGGTTTCGCCGGCCGTGGTGGCCGCGGTGGACGCGGCGGCACGCAGGGTGCCTTCGGGCGTCCCGGCGGCCGTCCGGTCCGTGGGCGGAAGTCGAGGCGCGCCAAGCGCCAGGAGTTCGAGCAGCAGGGCGCACCGAGCCTCGGCGGCGTCCAGGTCCCCCGCGGTGACGGCAACACCGAGGTGCGCATCCGTGCGGGTGCCAGCCTCGCCGACTTCGCGGAGAAGATCGACGCCAACCCGGCGGCGCTGGTGACGGTGCTCTTCCACCTCGGTGAGATGGCCACGGCCACCCAGTCGCTCGACGAGGACACCTTCCAGGCGCTCGGCGCCGAGCTCGGCTACGTCGTCAAGATCGTCTCGCCCGAGGACGAGGACCGCGAGCTCCTCGAGGACTTCGACATCGACCTCGCGGCCGAGGAGGCCGCCGAGACCGACGAGGACCTCGTGCCGCGGCCGCCCGTCGTGACCGTCATGGGCCATGTCGACCACGGTAAGACGAAGACGCTGGACGCGATCCGGCAGACCGACGTCGTCGCCGGCGAGGCCGGTGGCATCACCCAGCACATCGGTGCCTACCAGGTGCACACCGAGCACGAGGGCGAGGACCGCGCGCTGACCTTCATCGACACCCCCGGCCACGAGGCGTTCACCGCCATGCGTGCCCGTGGTGCCGAGGTCACCGACATCGCGATCCTCGTCGTCGCCGCCGACGACGGCGTCATGCCGCAGACGGTGGAGGCGCTCAACCACGCCCAGTCCGCCGGCGTGCCGATCGTCGTCGCGGTCAACAAGGTGGACAAGCCGGACGCCAATCCGGACAAGATCCGCCAGCAGCTCACCGAGTACAACCTCGTGGCCGAGGAGTACGGCGGCGACACGATGTTCGTCGAGATCTCCGCACTCCAGCGCATGGGCATCGACGACCTCCTCGAGGCTGTCCTGCTCACCGCGGACGCGGCCCTCGACCTGCGCGCCAACCCGGACAAGGACGCGCGTGGCGTCGCCATCGAGGCCAACCTCGACAAGGGCCGCGGCGCCGTGGCGACCGTCCTGGTCCAGTCCGGCACCCTGCGGGTCGGCGACGCCATCGTGGCGGGCACCGCGCACGGCCGCGTGCGGGCGATGTTCGACGAGTACGGCAACCAGGTGGAGGAGGCCGGGCCCTCCCGCCCGGTCCAGGTCCTGGGCCTGACCTCCGTCCCGCGTGCCGGTGACACCTTCCTGGTGGCCCCGGACGACCGCACCGCCCGGCAGATCGCCGACCGGCGAGAGGCCGCCGAGCGTGCCGCGACGCTGGCCAAGCGCCGCAAGCGGGTCTCGCTGGAGGACTTCAACGAGGCGCTGCAGCAGGGCAAGGTCGAGACCCTCAACCTCGTCCTCAAGGGCGACGTCTCCGGTGCCGTCGAGGCGCTGGAGGACTCGCTGCTCAAGATCGACGTGGGCGACGAGGTCGCACTGCGGATCATCCACCGCGGCGTCGGTGCGATCACGCAGAACGACGTCAACCTCGCCACGGTCGACAACGCCGTGATCATCGGCTTCAACGTCCGGCCCGCCGAGCGGGTGCAGGAGCTGGCCGACCGCGAGGGCGTCGACATCCGGTACTACTCGGTCATCTACCAGGCGATCGACGACGTCGAGCAGGCGCTCAAGGGCATGCTCAAGCCGGAGTACGAGGAGGTCCAGCTCGGTACCGCGGAGATCCGCCAGGTGTTCCGGTCCTCCAAGGTCGGCAACATCGCCGGGTCGATCGTCCGCTCGGGCCTCATCCGGCGCAATGCCAAGGCCCGGGTGCTGCGGGACGGCGTCGTCGTCGGGGACAACCTCACGGTCGACTCGCTGCGACGCGAGAAGGACGATGTCACGGAGGTCCGCGAGGGCTTCGAGTGCGGTATCAGCCTCGGCTCCTTCAACGACATCCGGGAAGGCGACGTCATCGAGACCTTCGAGATGCGCGAGAAGCCGCGTAGCTGACCGCGTGGGCGTGGCACGCACCGACCGGTGCGTGCCACGCCGCTCCCGACAGGAGGCAACCATGGCCGACACCCCCCGGATGCGGCGCGTCAGCGACCGCATCAAGCAGATCGTCGCGTCGATGCTCGAGACGCGGGTCAAGGACCCGCGGCTCGGTTTCGTCACGGTCACCGAGGTCCGGGTCACCGGTGACCTCCAGCACGCCACCGTCTACTACACCGTGCTCGGTGACGAGCGCGAGCAGCGCGACACGGCCGCCGCCCTGGCATCCGCGCGCGGTCTCATCCGCTCCGAGGTGGGACGTCAGCTCGGGCTCCGGCTCACGCCGACGCTCGAGTTCACGACGGATGCCGTGCCCGAGACCGCCGCGGAGCTGGAGCGGGCGCTCCAGGAGGCGGCGGAGCGGGACGCCGAGCTCGCCCGGCTCGCTGCCGGTGCCCGCCCGGCGGGGGACGCCGACCCGTACCGCCGGCCGACGACCCGGGACGAGGAGCCGGGCGACGACGACACCGCCGACGGTCGCTGAGCGACCGTCGTGAGCATCGCGCGTCTCGCACCGATCGGCGTCGGGGTCGGCGTCCTGTCCGGGCTCCTCGGCATCGGTGGGGGAGTGGTCCTCGTCCCGCTCCTCGTCCTGCTCCTGGCCATGCGGCAGAAGCACGCCCAGGCGACCTCGTTGGCCGCCATCACGCTCACCGCGGTCGCCGGCGCGGTCTCCTACGGGATGGCCGGCGACGTCCTGCTCGTCCCCGCGCTCGTCATCGTGGCGGGCGGGTTCGTCGGCAGCCTCCTCGGGGCCGAGCTCGTCCACCGGTTGTCCGAACGCACGCTGCGCATCATCTTCGCCGCCGTCATGGTCGCCGTCGCCGTCCGGATGGCGGTGGCCCCACCCGTTGAGGGGGCGGGCGAGCTCGCCGACCTCGACCTGCCCGTGCTCCTCGGCTTCGTCGGCTCGGGGCTGCTCATGGGCCTGCTCTCGGCCCTCATCGGTGTCGGCGGCGGGGTCGTCATGGTCCCGCTCCTCGTCCTCGGCTTCGGCTTCACGCCGCACGAGGCGCAGGGGACGTCGCTCGCCGTCATGGTGCCGATCTC
This sequence comes from Georgenia sp., assembly GCA_027322565.1. Lineage (GTDB taxonomy): Bacteria > Actinomycetota > Actinomycetes > Actinomycetales > Actinomycetaceae > Oceanitalea. Next base: position 2,073 of record DAHVRG010000246.1, on the reverse strand, counting down.
CCTCATGGGGGCGTGGCGGCACGCCCGCCGCGGGTACACCGACTGGCGCGCGGGGATCGTGCTGGGTGTCGGCGGCGTCGTCGGCGCCCCGCTCGGCGCGCTGCTGGCCCAGGCGATCTCGGCCGAGTGGCTGCAGCGCCTCTTCGCGGTGCTCCTCGTCGTCACCGCGGTCCAGCTCGTCCTCCGCGCCCGCCGCGGCCCCCGCCCGTCCTGACCGGGCCCCCACCATCTGCCGACAGCTCACTTCCCGCCGACAGTTCAGTTGCCGGCGACAGCTCACTGCCCGCCGGACAGCTCGACTCCCGGTGGCCGCGTCGGTCCCGGCATCGCGCGCTGCTAACGTCCCGGTGTGACCGATCGTCGACCTCCCTCCGGATCCGCCGACCCATCCGACGGGCTCCTCATCGTCGACAAGCCTGCCGAATGGACGAGCCACGACGTGGTCGGCCGGGTGCGCCGCCTTGCCGGCACCCGCAAGGTGGGTCACGCCGGGACGCTGGACCCGATGGCCACCGGCGTCCTCGTGCTCGGCGTGGGGCGGGCGACCAGGCTGCTGACCTACCTCGTCGGCGCTGACAAGGAGTACACGGCAACCGTCCGGCTCGGCCAGACGACCGTCACCGACGACGCCGAGGGCGACGTCACCGCGTCCGCCGGGGCGCCGTCGGTCGACCCGGAGCTGCTCGAGGAGGCCCTCGACCGGCTGCGTGGCCCCATCGACCAGGTGCCGAGCGCCGTCAGCGCCGTCAAGGTCGACGGCCGGCGGTCCTACGCCCGGGTGCGGAGCGGTGAGCAGGTGGAGCTGCCCGCGCGTCCGGTGGTCATCCACCGCCTCGACGTCCTCGACCGGCGGACGGCGACGTCGGACGACGACACCCCCGTCACCGACGTCGACGTCGTCGTCGTCTGCTCCTCCGGCACCTACGTCCGCGCCCTGGCCCGCGACCTCGGGGCCGACCTCGGCACCGGGGGGCACCTCACCGCGCTCCGGCGCACCCGCGTCGGTCCCTTCACCCTCGACGGCGCCGCCGACCTCGGCGCCCTCGGAGCTGCGCACGAGGAGGGCCGGCCGGTGCCCCTCCTCTCCCTCACCGACGCGTGTCGTGCCGTGTTCCCGGTCCGCGAGCTCACCGACCGGGAGACGGCGGCCGTCCGCTACGGGCAGCGCATCCCCACGAGCGGTCGACCCGGACCGGTGGCCGCAGCAGCGCCGGACGGGCACGTCGTCGCCCTCGTCGAGGACCGGGCCGACCACGCCCGCCCCGTCCTCGTGCTCGACCCCGCCTGACGGCGCGCGCCCCCCCACGGCCCTGTGCCACCCTGCCAGGACGGCACGGCCGACGACGGAGGGAGGGACCGTGCTCCAGGTGCTGTGGGGTGTCGGAGGGATCGTCCTGGTCCTGGCCATCGCCTGGCTGCTCTCGGTGGACCGACGCCGGATCCGGTGGCGGACGGTGTCCCTGGCCCTGCTCCTGCAGATCGGCTTCGGGATCCTCGTGCTCTTCGTGCCGGTGGGCCGGCGGGTGCTCACCGGCCTGTCCACCGCCGTCCAGGCCGTCATCGACTCCTCGTCGGTCGGGATCGACTTCCTCTTCGGTGCGATCCTGCCGGACGAGGGCAGCGTCTTCGCCTTCCAGGTCCTGCCCGTCATCGTCTTCTTCGCCGCGCTCACCGCGGTGCTCTACTACGTCGGCGCCCTGCAGCTGGTGACGCGGTGGATCGGTGGCGCCCTGGCCAAGGTCCTCGGCACGGAGCGGGCCGAGTCGATGAACGCCGCGGCGAACATCTTCGTCGGGCAGACCGAGGCGCCACTGGTCATCCGCCCCTACATCAAGGACATGTCGCCCTCGGAGGTCTTCGCCGTCATGGCCGGCGGGCTGACCACCGTGGCGGGCTCGGTGCTCGTGGGCTACTCGCTCCTCGGTGCGAACCTCGACTACCTCATCGCAGCGAGCTTCATGGCGGCACCCGGCGGCCTCCTCATGGCCAAGATGCTCGTCCCGGCCGGGGCGATGGCCGACATCGGACCGCACGCGGCACCGTCGGGAAGTGAGCTGTCGGCGGAAGCTGAGC
>DAHVRG010000241.1 GCA_027322565.1 Georgenia sp. | reverse complement strand
GCGGTGAGCGTGGCGACCCGCTCCGGGTGGGTCCACGCCAGCGCCCAGGCCACGCCCCCGCCCCAGTCGTGCCCGACGACGTGGGCCCGAGCCACCTGCGCGGCGTCGAGCACGGCGAGCACGTCGGCGAGGAGGTGCTCGAGGCGGTAGGCGCGGCGTGGGCGAGGACGGGCGCCCGAGGAGTAGCCCTGCTGGTCCGGTGCCAGGGTGCGCAGCCCGGCGGCGTGCAGTCGCGGGGCGACGTGCCGCCAGCTCGTCCGGTCCTGCGGGAAGCCGTGGAGGAGCAGCACCGCAGGCCCGCTGCCGGCGTCGTCGACGTCGAGGACGATCCGGCCCCGCCGTACCTGTCGCCGCATGCCCGCACGGTACGGGGCCCGTGTCCCGGTGGCACGTCCGCGGCGGGCTCGGGCGGCGACGCCGGCAGTTAGGGTGAGCTCATGGTCACGGGGAGCGTCGACGCTCAGCGGCCCGGCTCCGCGCGTGCGGCGACGCGGCCGGGCCTCCCCGTCGCGGCGGCCGCCGCCGGGCTGGCCGTCGTCGCGGGGGCCGCACTCGCCGGACCGTGGCAGGCCGCTCCCCGGCCCGTCGACCTGCCCGCCCCACGGCCGCAGCCGACCCTGGCCACCGAGGTGCCCAGCGACCTCACACCGCCGCCGGAGGGCACCGACGGCGACGGCGTCGTCCCGGTCATGTTCCTCCTCGCCCTGGCCGCGGTGCTCGTCCTCTTCCTCGCGCTCCGCGCGTTCCTCAACCGGGCGACGCTGGCGCGGGGGACCACGGCCGGTGAGTACGACCCGGCGACCGGGTCGCTCGGTGACGCCGTCCCGCTCGCGGCCGAACCCGACCTCCCGGCCCTCCGGCGGGGCGTCGCGGCGGCCCGCCAGGCCGTCGACGCCCACGCGGAGCCCGGGGACGCGGTGATCGCCGCCTGGCTCGAGCTGGAGAAGGCCGCGCAGAGCTCGGGGATCGCGCGCCCGCCCTCCGCCACACCCACCGAGCTCACCACCGCCGTCCTCGACGCCACGCGGGCAGACCCGCAGGCGACCCGCACGCTGCTCGGTCTCTACCACCGCGCCCGGTTCGCGCCGCACGCCGTCGTCGGGGCGTCGGACGTCGCCGCAGCGCGACGCAGCCTCGAGCGGATCGCCGCGTCCTGGGAGGAGCGATGACCTGGAGGCGGCTGGTCGGGACCGCGGTGTGCTGCGGCGCCGTCGCGGCCCTCATGTCGGCGCTGCGCTTCACCCCGGCGAACGTCGCGGTCGCCGTCCTCTCGGCCGCCGTGCTCAGCGTCCTCGTCGGCCGCCGCGAGCTCGGGGCCGAGCTCAGCTGGCCGTCGCTGCCCGAGGAGGAGCGAGGCGGGCAGCGGCACGAGCTGTCCCAGATCTCCTGGTCCCTCACCGGCCGCGACGGCCGGGTGGCGGAGTACGGGCTGCGGCAGCTGCGCGGCGTGGCCGCGGGGCGGCTCCGGGTCGCGGGTGTCGACCCGGACGACGACGCCGCCGTGCGGGCGGCCCTGGGTGAGCCGGCCTGGCGTACCCTGCGCGCCACCGCGAGCGCCCCACCGACCGTGCGGGCGCTCGACGCCTGCCTCACCGCCCTGGAGAACCTCGAAGGAGCCCCCCGTGAGCCCTGACCCCGCCACCGCGCCCCTGCCCGTCCCGGAGGTGGCCCGCCTGGGCGAGGCCGTGCTCGCCGAGGTGGGCACCGCCGTCGTCGGGATGACCCAGCCGCTGCGGCTCGCGCTGGCGGCGATACTCTCCGGTGGGCACGTGCTCTTCGAGGACGTCCCGGGGCTGGGCAAGACCCTCGCCGCGCGCAGCCTCGCGACGGCGCTCGGGCTGGACTTCCGGCGGCTCCAGTGCACCCCGGACCTGCT
>DAHVRG010000232.1 GCA_027322565.1 Georgenia sp. | reverse complement strand
TCGCGGTGTCGCCGGTCCCGTCGGCAGATTCCGCACCCGCGTCGCTCGCCGAGTCGTCACCCGCGCCGGCGTCGATCGAGCCGGACTCATCGGCCGGGTCATCGGCTGTCGCCCCGCCGTCGAGCGCTGCCTGCACCGGCTCGTCGTTACGGACCGCCTCCCACACCACCTCGGACTCGGCGTTCGGGCGCACCCGGTTGCCGGCCCAGTCGAAGGGCATGGTGACGAAGGTGATGTTGTCCAGGTCGATCCCGCGCAGCGAGTAGGCCAGGCCGGCCAGCGTGGGGATGGAGCCGAGCTGACTGCCGGTGGTGAGCGTCGAAGTGCCGGCGTCGAGGAAGCGGTAGAGGGCCGGCATGTCGGTGAGCAGGTTCTTGCCCAAGGCCTCCCGGGCGATTGCGCCGACCAGCTCCTGCTGGCGCCCGATGCGGCTGATGTCCGAGCCGTCGCTGCCGGGCACGTTGTAGCGCGCCCGGGCGAAACCGAGGGCGTCCCGTCCGTCGAGGACCTGCTCCCCGGCCTCGAGCTCGAGCTTGGCGCGGCGGTCGCTGATCGGCTCGGGAATGCACATCGGGACACCGCCCAGGGCGTCGATGACGTTGATGAAGCCGGCGAAGTCGACGATGACGAAGTCGTCGATGTAGACGTCGGTGAGCTCCTCGACGGTGCGCATCGTGCACGCCGCCGCGGTGCCCAGGTCCCCGCCGTCGGCGCCCATGGCGAAGGCGGAGTTGAACATCGCCTCGTACTGCGGCGCCGTCCACGTCCCGTCACCCATCCGGCAGGACGGGATGGAGACGAGGGAGTCCCGCGGGATGGAGACGACCTCGACCCGCTCCCGGTCGGCGGAGATGTGGGCGATCATCGTGGTGTCCGAGCGCTGGCCACCTTCCGGGGTGGTCCCGTACTCGTCGTTGACCTCGCCCGCCCGGGTGTCCGACCCGAGGACGAGGATGTTGATCGCGCGGCCGGCCTTCGGGTCGAGCGGGGCGGGCTCGCCGTCGTCGCCCGCCGTCGTCGGCCGGTCACCGAGGTAGTCGCTGATGTCGTGCCGGTCGATGTTGCCCTGGATGTCGTTGTACGCGATCGCGAACGCGCTGGAGCCGAACAGCAGGACGCTCAGCGCGGCCAGGGCGACGCCACGGGCCCGGCTGAAGTGCCGGCGCTGGGACGCCGCGTGGCGCGGGGTACGGACAGACACAACTGTCGATCTTAGAGTGCGGGCCGCTCGGTCTCGCGGCCGGCCCGTGGGGCGATCGTGGAGAGTCTGTGGAGGCTGCCCGCTTCGTCGCCCGTGCAGGCCCTTCGGGTCGCCCTTTCAGCTCGGCAACGTGCGTGCGCAAGGGCGAAGCATGACCGAGGAGGGCGACCTGACCGTGCTCTCCGGACGCGGTCGGTCCGACCGTCGCGGTCAGCGTCCCGGCGTTTCGTCCTCCCGGGGCGGCTCGGCGCCCTCGAGCCGGGAACGGATGAGCGCGAGCTCGCGTGTGAGCACGGTGATCCTGCGCTCCAGCTCGCCGAGCCGGCGGTAGCTGGTCGCGATGAAGCCGAGGAAGGCGATGACGAGGGAGTAGAGGAGCAGGTCGGCGCCGCGGCCCACCCCCACGCGCCGGGCCAGCCAGGTGAGCCAGTCGGGGAAGATGACGGAGGCCGCCGCGACGAGGACGAAGCCGACGAGGAGGATCCGCCGGATCGCCTGGTGCCGGGCGTTCGCCGTCGTCCGGGTGAGCAGCGCGGCGACCACGCCCACGCCCACGAGGAGCAGGACCTGGATGACGATCTGGTCGGACATGGGGCTCCAGCAGGGTCGGGACGGTCAGCGGAAGACGAGGTCGACGAGGATGTTCACCGAGTTGAGCAGCGACTGGCCCTTCGCCCGCGAGTAGTCGGTGTAGAGCAGGTGGACCGGGTGCTCGGCCCACGGTAGCCCGGTGCGTCCGAGCTGGGCGACGATCTCGGTCGCGTGGGCCATGCGGTCCTGCCGCAGGTCGACGTGGGCGGCGGCGTCGCGGCGGATGACCCGCAGCCCGTTGTGCGCGTCGGTCAGCCGCAGGCCGGTCGTCCGGTTGGTCACCCACACCGCGAGCTTGAGCACCACCCGGCGCAGGAGGCCGGGCCGGGTGCGGTCGTCGAGGAAGCGGGAGCCGAAGACGACAGCGAGCCCCTCCGTCCGGGCCCGGTGCACCATGTCGGCCGCGTCGCGGACCTGGTGCTGGCCGTCGGCGTCGAAGGTGACGAGGTAGTCGGCATCCGTCCGCTCGAGCACCCACTCGATCCCGGTCTGCAGCGCTGCGCCCTGACCCAGGTTGACCGGGTGGTGGACGACAACGGCGCCTGCCTCCCGGGCGCGCCGCGCCGAGTCGTCGGTGCTCCCGTCGTCGACGCACACGACGTTCGGGAAGACCTTGCGCGCCTCGGTGACGACCTCACCGATGACCGCCGCCTCCTCGAAGAGCGGGACGACGAGCCAGGCGTCGGTCACCGGCGACGACGACGCCCGCTCCGGTGGCAGCGACGTCTGGCTCATGGCGGCCATTGTGGCAGCGTGCCGGACGAGCCCTACCCGGCTTGACCCAGCTCGCCGACGCCGGCTCGGCTCCTGTGCCGGAGCGGATCGCCGGGTGCCGCGGGACCCAGGGCCGGGGCGCCCTCGGCTCCGTTAGCCTGAGCGCAGCCCTGCGCCACCACAGCCCGAAGGGACGCCATGACCGTACGGATCACCGACACCGCCGACGTCGCGGCCGACGCCGAGATCGGCGACGGCACCAGCATCTGGCATCTCGCCCAGGTCCGTGAGGACGCTGTCGTCGGCGAGGGCTGCGTCATCGGCCGCGGTGCCTACATCGGCCCCGGTGTCCGGCTCGGCCGGAACTGCAAGGTACAGAACTACGCCCTCGTCTACGAGCCCGCCGAGCTCGCCGACGGCGTCTTTGTCGGCCCGGCCGTCGTCCTCACCAACGACACCCACCCGCGCGCCGTCAACCCCGACGGCTCGCTGAAGTCCGCGGACGACTGGGAGCCGGTGGGCGTGACCGTCGGCACCGGCGCGGCGATCGGTGCCCGTGCCGTCTGCGTCGCCCCGGTGCGGATCGGGGCGTGGGCGACGGTCGCCGCCGGCGCCGTCGTCACCCGGGACGTCCCCGCCCACGCCCTCGTCGCGGGCGTACCCGCCCGGCAGGTCGGCTGGGTCGGTCACGCCGGCCGGCGGCTCGAGCCAGACGGCGACCAGCTGCGCTGCCCGGTCACGGGCCGCCGCTACGAGGTCCACGACGACGCGCTGCGAGAGGTGCACCCATGAACCAGCCCCTGATCCCCGCGGCCAAGCCGCTCATCGGTGAGGAGGAGCGGGCCGCGGTGGACGCGGTGCTGCGCTCGGGCATGGTCGCGCAGGGCCCGCAGGTGGCGGCCTTCGAGGAGGAGTTCTCCGCGCAGCTCCTCGCCGGGCGGCGCTGCCAGGCGGTGAGCTCGGGGACGGCGGGGCTCCACGTCGGCCTGCTGGCGTGCGGGGTGGGACCGGGGGACGAGGTCATCGTGCCGTCCTTCACCTTCGCGGCGACCGCCAACGCGGTCGCGCTGACCGGTGCGAAGCCGGTGTTCGCCGACATCGAGCCGGGCTCGTTCTGCCTCGACGCGGAGTCGGTGCGCGCGGCGATCACCGGGCGCACCCGCGCGGTGATGCCGGTGCACCTGTACGGCCACCCCGCGGACATGGGCGCGATCGGTGAGGTCGCACAGACGCACGGCCTGGAGATCTACGAGGACGCGGCGCAGGCGCACGCGGCGAGCCTGGACGGGCGGCTGGTCGGGACGTGGGGCCGCTTCGCGATGTTCTCGCTGTACCCGACGAAGAACATGACCTCCGGTGAGGGCGGCATGGTGGCCTGCGCCGACGAGGAGGTGGCCCGGATGGTGCGGCTGCTGCGCAACCAGGGCATGGAGCGGCAGTACGCGAACGAGGTCGTCGGCCTCAACGTCCGGATGACCGACATCCACGCCGCGATCGGGCGGGTGCAGCTCGGCCGGCTGGCCGAGTGGACCGCGCAGCGCCAGGCCACCGCCGCGTTCTACGACGCCGAGTTGCGCGGAGTGGTCACCCCGCCCGTCGCGCCCGGTGCGGTGCACGTCTACCACCAGTACACGGTGCGGGTGGACGCCGCCGAGCGGGACCGCATGGTGCAGGCGTTGCGCGAGGAGCACGGGGTGGGCAGCGGGGTCTACTACCCGGTGCCGAGCCACCGGCTGACGTCGCTGCAGGAGTACGCGCGGGCCGAGCTGCCGGAGACGGACCGGGCGGCGGCCGAGGTGGTCTCCCTGCCGGTCCACCCGGCGCTGACCGAGCAGGACCGGGAGCGGGTCGTCGCGGCCGTCAACGCGGTGGCAGGGGCGGGAGCCTGATGGCGGCGCTGCGGATGGGGCTGATCGGGCTGGGGGCCATGGGCCGCCACCACGCGCGGGTGATCCGGCAGACCGAGGGTGTGGAGCTCGTGGCCGTGGCCGACGCGGCGGGTGACGTCCACGGCGTGGCCGGCGGGCTGCCGGTGCTGCCCGACGTCGAGGCTCTCATCGCCGCCGGGATCGACGCCGCGATGGTCGCCGTGCCCACCGTCCACCACGAGGAGGTGGGGCTGGCGCTGGCCCGTGCGGGCGTGCACACGATGATCGAGAAGCCGATCGCCCACTCGGTCGCGGCCGGGCGCCGGGTGGCCGCCGCGTTCGAGGAGGCGGGTCTCGTCGGCGCGGTCGGGTACGTCGAGCGGTGCAACCCCGCGATCCTCGAGCTGCGTCGGCGGCTAGCGGCGGGGGAGCTGGGCCAGGTGTACCAGATCCAGACCCGCCGTCAGGGCCCGTTCCCGGCGCGCATCTCCGACGTCGGGGTGGTCAAGGACCTGGCCACCCACGACGTCGACCTCACCACCTTCATCGCCGGCAGCCGCTACCGGCAGGTCTCGGCGCAGGTGGCCTACCGCTCCGGACGCGAGCACGAGGACCTGGTCGCCGCCACCGGCGTGCTGGAGTCCGGGGTCGTCGTCAACCACGTCGTCAACTGGCTCTCGCCGATGAAGGAGCGCACCACCGTCGTCACCGGGGAGCGCGGCGCGTTCGTCGCCGACACGACGACCGGCGACCTCACCTTCTACGCCAACGGCAAGATCCCCAACACCTGGGAGGGCGTGGCCCACTTCCGCGGCGTGACCGAGGGCGACGTCATCCGCTACGCCCTGCCCAAGCGGGAACCGCTGGCCGTGGAGCAGGAGCGCTTCCGCGACGCCGTCCTCGGGACCGACCCGGCCGGCATCGTCACGATGGCCGAGGGGGTCCACACCCTCACGGTCGTCGAGGCCATCCTCACCGCCGCCGAGGAGGGGCGGACCATCAGCCTCTGAGCGTGACCCCCGGGGAGCTGTGGCGGCGGGGGCAGGGGCCGGGTTCAGCGCAGTAGCTTGGACATGCGCCGGTCGGCGAGGCGCTTGCCTCCGGTCTGGCAGGTGGGGCAGTACTGCAGCGAGGAGTCGGCGAAGGAGACCTCCGCGATGACGTCGCCACACACCGGGCAGGGCTCACCGGTCCTGCCGTGCACGGCCATCCCCGACCGCTTGACGTCCTTGAGCTGGGCGGCCTCCTTGCCGGTGGCCACCTCCACCGCGGCGGTGAGCACCGAGCCGATGCACTCGTAGAGCCGGTCCCGCGCCTCCTCGTCGAGGTTCCGGGTCAGCGCGAAGGGGCTGAGCTTGGCGGCATGGAGGATCTCGTCGGAGTAGGCGTTGCCGATCCCGGCGATGACGCCCTGGTTCCGCAGCAGCCCCTTGACCTGCTGGTTCCGCGAGTCGAGCAGCTCGTCGAGGACCTCGCGGGTGAACGCCTCCGTGAGCGGCTCGACCCCGAGGGTGGCGATCCGCTCGACATCGCTCGGCCTGCGCACGACGTGGATGGCCAGGCTCTTCTTCGTGCCCGCCTCGGTGAGGTCGAAGGCGGAGTCGTCGATGACGACGCGCGCGGCGAGGCCGGACCTGCCGCCCCGGGGCATCCCCGTCGGGGCGGTGTCGTGCCAGCGCACCCACCCGGCGCGGGCCAGGTGGAAGACCAGGTGGAGCTCGCCGTCGGGGCCGTCCGTGGCGACGTCGAGCCACTTGCCGTGGCGGTGGACGCCGGTGACGGTGGTCCCGATGAGCGCCGTCGGCGGCGGCTCGTAGGTCTTCAGCGCCGGGAAGGACGTCACGTGGACGGCGCGCACGACCCTGCCCGCGGTGCGCACGTCGAGCGCGTGCACCAGCGCGTGGACCTCGGGCAGCTCGGGCACCGTCCCAGCATGGCAGAGCCGGCCCCCACCGCGACAGGGCGGTGGCGGCCGGCTCGCGTGGCACCGAGCGTGCCGGGAAGTGAGCTGTCGGCGGAGGCCCGGCGGAGGCCGGGCGGGGGCGGGGGGCGGGTGGAGCGTTACTGGTTGGTGGCGGCGTACTTGGCCTCGACGGCCTCCTTCTGCGGACGCCACCAGGCCTCGTTGGCCCGGTACCACTCGATCGTGTCGGCAAGCCCGGCGCGGAAGTCGCGGAACTGAGGCTCCCAGCCGAGCTACTCGCGCAGCGGCACCGAGTCGATGGCATAGCGCAGGTCGTGGCCCGGGCGGTCGGCGACGTGGTCGTAGTCGCTCGGGTCACGGCCCATGAGCTCGAGGATGAGCTCGACGACGGCCTTGTTGTTCATCTCCCCGTCGGCGCCGATGAGGTAGGTCCGCCCGATCTGGCCGCGGTCGATGACCTGCCACACCGCCCGGTTGTGGTCGGCCACGTGGATCCAGTCGCGTACGTTGAGCCCGGCGCCGTACAGCTTGGGCCGCCGCCCGTCCAGGACGTTGGTGATCTGGCGCGGGATGAACTTTTCGATGTGCTGGTAGGGCCCGTAGTTGTTCGAGCAGTTCGACAGCGTCGCCGGCACCCCGAACGACCGCACCCACGCGCGCACGAGCATGTCCGAGCCCGCCTTCGTCGCGGAGTACGGCGAGGACGGGTTGTAGGGCGTCTCGGCGGTGAACTTCGCCGGGTCGTCCAGCTCGAGGTCCCCGTACACCTCGTCGGTCGAGACGTGGTGCAGCCGCGTACCGTGGCGGCGCACCGCCTCCAGGACGGTGAAGG
>DAHVRG010000212.1 GCA_027322565.1 Georgenia sp. | reverse complement strand
CCGGTCCGGGTGGTCGCGGCGGTGGCCGGCGGGTTCCTGCTGTCGGGGCTCCAGCTCTTCCACTCGATCCTCGACTCCCTCCTGGTCTTCGGGGCGATCCACTCCGGCGCCGACATCTCCCTCGTGCGGTGGCTGGGCTGGTTCGGCTACACCGTGGTGTTGAACATGGTCGGCGGGATCGCGCTCGTGACGACCCTCCGGATCGTCCGGACCAGGGAGCTCGTCATGCACTTCCGGGCGCAGTCACCGGACCCGGACGCCGCGGGAGGGCGCTGAGGTTCGCCCTGTCCGCCCGGGCCGCAGAGCCGTCCTCGCGACGACCTCAGGCGTCCGCCGGTGCCGTCCGCGACGGGCGCCACAGGAGGATGACTGCGACGACCCCCGCGAGCACGGGCAGCAGCCCGGTCATGCCGAGGAGCGCAGGCAGGCCGGTGTCCCCGGAGGTGTCGCGCACGACGAGGTTGAACAGGGCGACGCCCCCTCCGGTCAGGAGCAGGACGGGGGCGGCCCAGCGTGCCCACGGCCGCCCGCGCCGGGTGGCCCGGGCGAGGACCAGCCAGGTGGCGACGCCGAGTGCCCCCAGCACCGACAGGTAAACCAGCCAGAGGGTCACGGCCTCGTTGATGCGCGCTGGGCTGTAGCCGGGGTAGCCGGAGCGGATGTGCGCTGCCAGCACATTCGTCGTCACCCGGTCGACGAGTGGGACGGCAAAGGCGGCGACGGTGAGAGCGAGCCCGCCGTACATGACAGCGACGGTGGGACGCGGGTAGGTGGTCGGGGTGCGTGTGGTTGACTTAGCGACCATGTTCCGAAAGTAGTGGGCAGCCCATGCCGGCGTCCACACTTTTCTTGACGGGAGGGGTGGGACCGTGACCCGGACGCCCGCAGGCCGCGGCCGGACCGGACGGCCTCCGGTGACCTCCCGCGCGGAGATCCTCACGGCCGCGCGGCGGATCATCGACCGGGACGGCGCAGCGCGCCTGACCCTGCGTGGGCTCGCCACCGAGCTCGGCATCGGCACGGCGACGCTCTACCGCCACGTGCGCGACCGCGAGGACCTCCTCGTCCAGCTGCTCGACGAGCTCGCCGGCCGGCTCGACGTCCCGGAGGCGGCCGACAGCCCGCGTGACCGGATCGTCGCCGCGGCGACCGCCGTCCATGACGCCCTCGCCTCCTGGCCGTGGGCGGCGGAGGTGCTCACTGTCGACGGCTTCCTCGGCCGGCTCGGCCTCGCCGCCCTGCGGCCGGTCGAGATGATCGTCGCCGCCGCCGTGGCGGAGGGACGCACAAAGCGGCAGGCCGTCGAGCTGTTCCGCCACGTCTGGTACTACACCGTCGGGGAGATCCTCGTCCGGGCCCGCTCGCGGCAGCGCCCGCTCGGCGCGGAGCCGGGCCCGTTCCTCGCCGTCGAGGAGGAGGACCTGTCCCAGGTGCCCACCCTCGCGGCCGTCGGAGACCGGTGGCTCGAGTACGAGGCGCGGGACACCTACCGCGAAGGGCTGGCCGCGCTCGTCGACGGGCTGCTCGCGGCCGGTCCCTGACCGGAGTCCGCCGGCCGGTGCCCGCGGCGGAGATCGCTGAGCGGAGTCCGCTGCCCGCCGTAGAGTCGTCGGATGACATCCCCGTGGCTCCCGGTGCACACGGACCGGCTGCGGCTGCGCCTGTACGAACCCACCGACCACCCGTGGCTGCTCGACCTCTTCGGCCGGCCCGACGTCGCGCGGTACCTCCTGGACGAGCCGTGGACGCCCGAGCTGGCCACCCAGCGGCTTGCCGAGCGGACCGGGCGGACCGGCCTCGACGGCGACGCCGGCGCCCTTGCGCTCGCCGTCGAGCACGAGGGCGTGCCGGTCGGGGACCTGGCGCTGTGGCTCACCGACCGCGAGCGCGGGGTCGCCGAGGTCGGATGGGTCCTCCACCCGGACGCCGGAGGCCGCGGCCTCGCCACCGAGGCGGTGCGCGCGGTGCTCGACGTCGCCTTCGGCGACTACCACCTCCACCGGGTGGCGGCGCAGATGGACGCCCGGAACACGGCCTCGGCGCGGCTGGCCGAACGTCTCGGCATGCACCGCGAGGCCCACCTGCGCCAGGACTGGTGGTCCAAGGGCGAGTGGACCGACACGCTGGTCTACGCCCTGCTCAGCACGGACGAGGCCGCCCGGCCGACGCGACCCGGCAGGCACTCGTCCGCTCACCAGCGCGGGTGGACCGCCTCGCGCAGCTCACGGTCGTAGAGCGCCCGGACGGCGTCGTCGAGCTCGGCGGGGAGCTCGAGCGCGCCCGCCGCGGCGTTGCTGCGCGCCTGCTCGGGGGAGCGGGCGCCCGGGATCACCGTGGAGACGCCGTCCTGCGCGGCGACCCAGGCCAGGGCGACCTGCGCCGTCGTCGCGGTCGGGACGAGACGGCGGGCGACCGAGGCGAACTCGGCAGCAGCCCGGATCCCGGCCTCGAAGTCCACGCCCGAGAACGTCTCCCCGACGTCGAACGCGGCGCCGTCGCGGTTGAAGCTGCGGTGGTCGTTCTCGGCGAAGGTCGTCTCCGGGGTGTAGCGCCCGGAGAGCAGCCCGCTGGCCAGCGGCACCCGGGCGACGATGCCGACCCCGGCCTCCCGGGCCGCCGGCAGCACCTGCTCCAGCGGCTTGAGCCGGAAGGCGTTGAGGATGATCTGCACGGTGGCCACGTTGGGCCGGGCGATCGCCGCCAGTGCCTCGTCCACCCGCTCCACGCTCACGCCGTAGGCGGCGGTGACGCCGTCGGCGACGAGGGTGTCGAGGTCGTCGAAGACGCGGTCGACCCCGTACACCTCGGTGGGCGGGCAGTGCAGCTGGACGAGGTCGAGGGTGTCGACCCCGAGGTTGCGCCGCGAACGGTCGGTCCAGGCGCGGAAGTTCGCCATCGAGTAGTTCGCCGTCTCCTGCGGCAGCCGGCGGCCCATCTTGGTCGCGACGGTGACGTCGACCCCGGGGTTGTCCCGGCGCCACTGCCCGATGATCCGCTCGCTGCGCCCGTCGCCGTAGACGTCGGCGGTGTCGAAGAAGGTCACCCCGCCCTCCACGGAGGCGTCCAGGACGGCGCGGGCGTCGGCCTCGGCGACGTCGCCCCAGTCGGCCCCGAGCTGCCAGGTCCCGAGCCCGATGACGGACACGGTGCGGCCGGTACGGCCCAGCGTGCGTGACTGCATCTCTCTCCTTCGATGGCGCGAGCGCCCAGGGTACCGGCGTCCGGCTGTCCGGTGTGTTCCAGCACACGTTGTGGTGGGATGAGGGGACGGCGCTGTCCGGGGCGCCGCCGGCCTACGGGCCGCCCGCAGCCTGTGCAGAAGGAGAGATCATGCCCAACCCCGTGGTCAACAAGGCGAGCACCGAGTGGAACGGCGACCTGTTCACCGGGTCCGGCACGACGACGCTGGAGACCTCCGGCAAGGCGACCTTCGACGTCGCCTGGAAGTCCCGCGCCGAGGAGCAGTCCGGCACGACGACGCCGGAGGAGCTCATCGCCGCCGCCCACGCGACCTGCTACTCCATGCAGTTCTCCAACATGCTCAAGGAGAACGGCACCCCGCCCACCAAGCTCAACACGAGCGCCGCGGTCACCTTTGTCGCCGGGAGCGGGATCACCGGGATCGAGCTCACCGTGCGTGGGACGGTCGAGGGCATCGACGCCGCGACCTTCGAGGACATCGCCCGGCAGGCCAAGGAGCAGTGCCCGGTGAGCCAGGCACTGGCGGCGACGGAGATCACCCTGAGCGACGTCCAGCTCGCCTGAGACACCGCACGGGCCGCCCCGACGGCCGGCCGACGGCGTTCGACGCCGCCGGGCCGTCCGTCGGGCGCGACCCCGCGGACCCGCACGAGGGTGTCCGTGGTCCCGGCTAGCCTGTCGGGATGGCCAGTACTCTGACCGTCGCCGACGTCGTCGGCCTTCTCGAGCAGCGATACCCACCGAGCACCGCCGAGGGATGGGACGCCGTCGGCCTCGTCGCGGGCGACCCGACGGCCCCCGTGCGGAAGGTGGTGTTCGCGGTCGACCCGGTCCGGGCTGTGGCGGCGGAGGCCGTCGCCGCCCGTGCCGACCTCCTCGTCACGCACCACCCGCTCTACCTGCGGGGCACCACCACGGTGGCCGCGGACACCCCCAAGGGCCGGGTCGTGCACGATCTCGTCCGCGCGGGCTGCGCGCTCTACACCGCCCACACCAACGCCGACTCCGCGCACGGCGGCGTGGCCGACGCGCTCGCCGACCTCCTCGACCTGCGCGACCGGGAGCCGCTGACCCCGCACGACGCCGCCGCACTCGACACCCTGACCGTGTTCGTCCCGCAGGACCACACCGCGGCGGTGCTCGACGCGCTCGCCGCAGCGGGTGCCGGCGCCATCGGGGAGTACGATCGCTGCGCCTTCTCGGTCACCGGCCAGGGGACGTTCCGGGCGGGAGCCGCGGCCAACCCGACGATCGGGGCGCGGGGTGAGATCACCGAGGTGGTCGAGGACCGCCTGGAGATGACGCTGCCCCGCCACCGCCGCGCCGCCGTCGTCGCCGCGCTGCGCGCCAGCCACCCCTACGAGGAGCCCGCGTTCTTAGTCGTCGAGCACGCCGCCCAGCCCTCGGGCACCGGGATCGGCCGTGTCGGCACCCTGCCCGCCCCGACCACCCTGCGCGCGCTCGCCGAGCACGTCGCCGCGGTGCTGCCCGCCACGGCCCAGGGTATCCGCGTGGCGGGGGACCTCGACGCCGAGGTGCGCACGGTCGCGGTGTGCGGCGGCTCCGGGGACTCGCTCCTCGGCACCGTCCGCGCGATCGGCGCGGACGTCTACCTCACCGCCGACCTGCGCCACCACCCGGCCTCCGAGGCGCTCGAGGCCGGGCCGCCCTACCTCATCGACGCCACGCACTGGTCCAGCGAGTGGCCCTGGCTGCCGGTCGCGGCCGCGCGGCTGGAGGAGGACGCCCGCGCCGTCGGTGCCACGGTCGAGACCGTCGTCAGTACGACGGTCACCGACCCGTGGACGCTGCGCCTCGGCGCCCCCGACAATGGCAGTACCGACGACAACGAGGGAGTCGCCCAGTGACCACAGCCCCGGTGGCCGACCAGCGCCGTCTGCTCGACGTCCAGGCGCTCGACACGCGTGCCGCGAAGCTCAACCACCAGCGCCGCAGCCTGCCGGTGCTCGAGACGCTCGCCGAGCTCGAGGCCCGCCTCGAGGACATCCGCCGCGCCCAGGTGGAGGAGCGCACGACCATCGCCGACACGCGCCGCGAGCTGACCAAGGCCGAGGGGGACGTCGAGCAGGTGCGGCAGCGGGCGGCCCGCCACCAGACGCGCCTCGACTCGGGGGCAGTCACCGCCAAGGACGCCCAGGCGCTCCAGGCCGAGCTCGAACAGCTCGCCAAGCGGCAGGCCGACCTCGAGGAGGTGGAGCTCGAGGTCATGGAGCGCCTCGAGGAGGCCGAGTCCCGCCTCGCCGAGCTGGAGCGGCAGGAGGCGGCGATCGCCGCCGACGTCGCCCGGCACACCGAGACCCGCGACGCCGAGTGGTCCACCATCGACGGTGAGCTCGCCTCCATCGCGGCCGAGCGCAGCACGATCGTCGAGGAGATCGAGCCCGGCCTCATGAGGCTCTACGACCGCGTCCGCGAGCGGACCGGCGGGCTGGCGGCGATCGCGCTGTACGGCTCGCGCACCGAGGGCACCCAGCTGGACTTCTCGCTCACCGAGCTCGACGCGATCCACTCCGCGCCGCCCGAGCAGGTCGTCCAGCACGAGGACTACGGCTACATCATCGTGCGGATGGACCCCCAGTGAGCCAGGCCAGCCTCTTCGACATCGAACCCGGCGAGGCCGAGCGCCCGCAGGAGCGGGCGAGGCCCAGCGGGCGCGTGCTCGTCGTCGAGGCGGACGGCGGGTCGCGCGGCAACCCAGGGCCCGCCGGCTACGGTGCCGTCGTCCGCGAGGGGGACACGGTGCTCGCCGAGCGCGCGGAGTTCCTCGGCGTGTGCTCGAACAACGTCGCCGAGTACAGCGGGCTCATCGCCGGGCTGCGGGCAGCGGCCGAGATCGACCCGACGGCGCAGGTGGAGGTCCGGATGGACTCCCGGCTCGTCGTCGAGCAGATGTCCGGGAACTGGAAGATCAAGCACGCCGACATGCGGCGCCTCGCGCTCGAGGCACGCGAGGTCTTCCCGCCCGGCCAGGTCCGGTACACGTGGGTGCCGCGCGCGGAGAACGGCGCCGCCGACGCCCTGGCCAACGACGTCATGGACAGCGGCGGACGGATCGAGCGGGACTACACCGCTGCCGAGTCCGCCTCACCCGCCCCCTCCGGCGCGGGTGATGAGCCGGCGGTGGACGACGACGGCGAGGACGACGTCCCGCCGATCCCGGACGTCGACACCAACGCACCCTCGCTGTCCGACCCGGACGCCGTCACCCTCGTCCTCGTCAGCCCGGGAGTAGCGCCCCGCGAGCGCGGCGGGGATCCCGAGCTCACCGCACAGGGCATGGAGCTCGCCGGAGCGGCGGCGGCCGTGGTCGACCAGATCGGCGACGGGCTGTGGCCGCACCTGGCGCCGCCGAGCCTGCTCCTCGCCTCGCCGCTCGTGCGGGCGCAGCAGACGGCCGAGCTCATCAGCGAGGTCGCCGGACTCGGCGTGCCCACCGTCGACGACGACTTCGCCCCGGCGCAGCCGGGGGAGGAGCGGACCCACCTCGCGGCCCGGGTGGAGCGGGCGCTGTCGCGGCTCGACGAGAGTTGTCGCGGCTGCACCGTCGTGGTTGCCGCACACGCCGACGTCATCGCCGCGATCATCGGCACCGTGGTCGAGGCCCCGACCGAGGCGTGGGACGTCTTCCGGATCGCCCCGGGCACGGTCAGCGTCGTGCGCCGGTGGCGCGGACGCGGCGAGGTCCACGCCATGGGATGCCCCGCCCAGCTCGGCAGCTGAGGCGCGGCGGTCCCCGCAGCTCGGCCGGGTCACGCCTCTCCGGCAGCGGCCAGGGCACCGACCAGCCGGCCCAGGCCGGCGGCGAGGACGTGTGTGGCAGACGACCTTCTGCGTCCGGGTCGGAGTCGGGCCCGAACCGTATCCGGACACCGGTAGACTCGTGGGGCGGATGAGTCGGCCAGGCGGTCGCGGCGCCCTCCGGGGCGACGAGGAACGTCCGGGCTCCGCAGAGCAGGGTGGTGGGTAACGCCCACCCGGGGTGACCCGCGGGAAAGTGCCACAGAAAGCAGACCGCCGCCGCAGTCCCCGGACTTCGGCGGTAAGGGTGAAAGGGTGGTGTAAGAGACCACCAGCGTGCCGGGTGACCGGCACGGCTCGGTAAACCCCACCCGGAGCAAGACCAGACAGCAGGCGCTCGAGGGCTGCTCGCCCGATGCCTGCGGGTAGGTCGCTCGAGGCGCACGGCAACGTGCGTCCTAGATGGATGGCCGCCACCGCGGCCCTGGCAACGGGGCCGCGGGACAGAACCCGGCGTACCGGCCGACTCATCCGCTCCGACAGCCCGAGCCGCGCGGTCACCGCAGCCACGGGCCGCTGTGGGCTCGCGCCGGCTGCCGCCCAGGCGCTACTCCTGCTAGGTCGTCGGGCGGTCGGCATGGTCGCCCATCCCGTGCCTCACCGCCCGCCGCACGGGCGACGCCGTCACCCTCGGCCCAGGAACTCCGACAGCAGACGCTGGAACTCGCGCGGGTGCTCGACCGCCGGCGCGTGCCCACAACGTCCGAGGACGTGCAGGCGGACGTCGACGAGGTGGTCGAGCAGAGGGAGGGCCGCCGTGCGCAGGGGTGTGACCCGGTCCTGGGCGCCGTGGACGAGCAGCACCGGTGCGCGGACCGTTGCCAGAGTCTGCTCGGACAGCGTGAGGTCCTGCGCCCACCGTGCCCGGGGCGGCGGGAAGAGGCCGGCGAACACGGCTGCGCCGGCCCGCATCGCCGCGGTCCGGGCGGCGACGGCCGACTCGGTGACGAGCGACCGGTCCAGCACGAGGTGGCCCAGCATCTCCCGCGCGCCGTCCACGGTGGCGGGAGCCGCCCACACCGCATCGAGCGCGGCCGAGAGCGGAGCTCCGGGGGCGCCCATCGTCGCCACCGGCACGACGTGGGTGACCTCTCGCGGGCGGGCGGCCGCCAGCGCCAGGGCGACGGCACCACCCATGGAGTGTCCGACGACGGCGTATGAGCGGTGGCCGAGCGTGTCCATCAGTGCGGCGGCCTGCTCCGTCCAGACCCGCAGCCCGCCGCGGGAGCCCGGCGGCAGGGGAGTGCTGCCGAAGCCCGCCTGGTCGGGTGCGACCAGGTGCCACGAAGCCGCGAGTGCCTCGATGGTGGCCGCCCACGCTCCGGGCCCGGTGGTCCCGGGCCCGGAGCCGTGCAGGAGCAGCACCGCGGGGCCGGTGCCGCCCTCGGCCACCCGGACGGGTGAGCCGTCGACGAGGACGGTGCGTTCCGCCGTCACCGGTCGACGGTGGTCGTGCGCATCAGGCGTTGACGAGCGACTTGGAGAAGACGTCCATCATCACCCGACCGAACTGCGGCATGTCCGGCCATCCCCGGCAGGAGACGAGGTTGCCGTCCACGACGTCCGGGGCGTCGATGACCGTGGCCCCCGCGTTCTCCATGTCGCCGGTGATCGG
>DAHVRG010000170.1 GCA_027322565.1 Georgenia sp. | reverse complement strand
CCAGGGCGGCCCACCAGCGCCGGCGCAGCGCCCGGCCGGCGTGCATGAGGGCCTCACTGAGGTCGGTGTCACTCTCGCTCATGCCGCCACACTAGCGCGCCTACCACATAGTGAGGTAACCTCTTCATCGGCGCGTGCACTGCGCCGTCCTTCCAGAATGCGAGGTGGTGCTCATGTCCAGCCCCTCCTTCCGGCCTCACTCCGCCGTCCGCCGCGACCCGGCCGACGTCGCCCAGCTCGAGGCCCACCCCGTGCCCCTGAGCCGCATCGCCGCGCTCTTCCGGCCCCACCGGCCCCGGCTCGCGCTCGTCGTCGCCCTCATAGTCCTCAGCTCCGTCCTCGGCCTCGCCACCCCGTTCCTCACCCGCCACGTCATCGACGTCGCGCTCCCGGAGCAGGACCTGCGCCTGCTGCTCCTGCTCGTCGGCGGCATGCTCCTCGTCACCGCCGGGTCGGCGGTGCTCGGCGTCCTGCAGACGTGGATCTCCACGAGGGTCGGCCAGACGGTCATGCACCGACTGCGCACCGACGTCTTCGTCCACCTCCAGCGCCAGCCGATGTCCTTCTTCACCCGCACCCGCGGCGGTGAGGTCCAGTCCCGTCTCACCCACGACATCGGATCGATGCAGTCGGTCGTCACGAGCACCGCGACGGCGGTCGCCTCGAACGTCACCATGGCCGTCGGGACCGCCGTCGCCATGGTCGCGCTCAGCTGGCAGCTGTCCCTGTTCTCCCTGCTCGTCGTCCCGCCGGCGATCTGGCTCACCCGCCGGGTCGCCCGGCTGCGCCGGGCCTTCACCGGGCGGCGGCAGCGCGCGCTGGCCGCGCTCCACGGGCAGGTCGAGGAGTCGCTCTCGGTGAGCGGGGCCATGCTGGCCAAGACGCTGGGCGCCGGGCCCGAGCTCGGCCGCCGGTTCGAGCAGGCCTCCCGTGAGCTCGTCGACCTCGAGCTGCGCTCCGAGCTCGCCGGGCGCTGGCGGATGGCGACGATGAGCATGATGTTCTCCGCCATCCCGGCCCTCATCTACCTCGCCGCCGGGCTCCCCGGCTCGGGCGGCATCTCCATCGGCACGCTCGTCGCGTTCGTCACGCTGCAGACCGGTCTGTTCCGCCCGCTCATGGGGGTGCTCAACACCGGGGTCCAGGTGACGGCGTCGCTCGCCCTGTTCAGCCGGATCTTCGAGTACCTCGACCTGCCCGTGGAGATCGCCGACCCGGCGACCCCGGTGCGGCTGCCCGACACCCGCTCCCCCGCGTCCCTCACCTTCGAGAGCGTCTCGTTCCGGTACGAGGGGGCCGACGACGACGCCGTCACCGACCTCGACCTCCACGTCCCGGCTGGCACCCGGCTCGCGCTCGTCGGCGAGTCCGGCGCCGGGAAGTCGACCATCGCCGCGCTCGTCGCCCGCCTGCACGACCCGACGTCCGGGCGCGTGCTCCTCGACGGCGTGGACCTGCGCGACCTCACGCTCGCCGACCTCGCCCGCCAGGTCGGGGTCGTCTCACAGGAGACCTACCTGCTCCACACGACGGTGCGGGAGAACCTGCGCTACGCGCGGCCCGACGCCACCGACGCCGACATCGAGGCCGCCGCCCGGGCCGCCCAGGTGCACGAGCTCATCGAGTCGCTGCCGGACGGCTACGAGACCGTCGTGGGTGCCCGTGGGCACCGCTTCTCCGGTGGGGAGAAGCAGCGGCTCGCCATCGCCCGCACGCTGCTGCGCGACCCGCGCCTCCTCGTCCTGGACGAGGCGACGAGCGCCCTGGACACGCGCACCGAGCAGGCCGTCCAGGAGGCGCTCGACGTGCTGAGCCGCGGCCGGACGACCGTGACGATCGCTCACCGCCTCTCCACGGTCCGCGACGCGGACGTCATCGCCGTCGTCGACGGCGGCCGGGTGGTCGAGGTGGGCGACCACGAGACGCTGGTTGCCCGCGGCGGCCTCTACGCCCGGCTCGTCGCCGCCGCCGACCGCACACCCTCCCCCGTCCCCGCCTGACTCCCTCCCCCAAGCGTCACCGACAGCCCACTTCTTGGCGAGAGCTCACTTCCCGGCGACAGCTCACGTCCTGACGGCGGTGGCGGCTCACCGGGTGGCGGGCACCAGGTCCGCGATGAACCCGCGGACGACGCCGACGGTCTCCTCCGGACCGGACACCGCGACGCAGGGGACGCCGAGCGTCCTCACCGGGTAGTCGTTGCCGCCCTCGTCCAGACGGTCCCCGATGAAGAGCATGTCGCCGAGGTCGACGCCGGTGTGCTGCGCGAGCCGGCGCATCCCGTAGGCCTTGTCCACCCCGCGGCGGGTGATGTCCACCGACGTCGAGCCGCCGGAGCGGACCTCGAGCTCCGGGAGGCGCTCCGCGACCGCGGCGCGCAGCCGCTCCTTCTTCTCCCCGGTGGGGTCCCACGTGCGCTTCGCCTCGAGCGGCGCCCGCTGCCCGAGCGCGGAGAAGGTGATCTGCGATCCGCGGTCCTCCAGGACCGCACCCCACGTCTCCTCCTCCCACAGCCCGAGGCGTCGCGCCTCCTCCTCGAGGACCGTCCGGGCGGCGGTGCGCTCCTGCTCGCTGAGGTCGTGGGCGTAGACCTCGCGCAGGGCGCCGTCGTCGGCGAAGCGGTAGTAGCGCGTGCCGCACGTGGGCATGAGGTGGAGGCGGGACCGGGCGACGTCGTCGAGGTCGAGCCGGTCGATGACCTGCGTGGTGAACTGCTCGAGCCGGCCCCCCGAGATGATGCACACCGGGACGACCTCGAGGAGGGCGGTGAGCGCCTCGGCCATCTCCGGGGAGATCGGGGACTTGGACGGGGTGAGGGTGTCGTCGAGGTCGAAGGCGACGAGACGTGCTGCGGGCATCCGGACAGGATACAAGCCGGGCGGTAGCGGTCCCGGGGTCAGAACTCCTCGTGGGTGTCCGGGTCTCCGCCCTGGCGGCCCCGCTCCAGCGCGCTGATCTGCTTCATCTCCGACTCGCTCAGCTCGAAGCCGAAGACGTCGAGGTTGACGCGCTGCCGGTGCGGGCTGGCGGACTTCGGGATGGGGACCGCCCCGAGCTGCACGTGCCAGCGCAACACCACCTGGGAAGCCTCGACCCCGTGCCGGCCGGCGACCTGCTCCACGGCGGGCTCGGTGAGCAGCCGCGAGCTGCGGGCCAGCGGGCTCCATGACTGGGTGAGGACGGTGCGCTCGGCGTTGGCCGCGCGCAGCTCGGGCTGGGTGAAGTACGGGTGGAGCTCGATCTGGTTCACCGCGGGGACGACGTCGGTCTCCGCGACGACCCGGTCGAGGTGGGCAGCGGTGAAGTTCGAGACCCCGATCGACCGCACGACCCCCTCCTCGCGGAGCTTGACCATCGCACGCCAGGAGTCGACGTACCGGTCCACCCGGGGCAGCGGCCAGTGGATGAGGTAGAGGTCGACGTAGTCGAGGCCGAGCTTGCGGCGGGAGGTCTCGAAGGCGCGCAGCGTGGACTCGTAGCCCTGGTCCTGGCCGCGCAGCTTCGTCGTGACGAAGACCTGCTCGCGCGGAACCCCCGACTCGGCGATGCCCCGGCCGACCGCCTCCTCGTTCTCGTACCGCGCCGCGGTGTCGATGAGCCGGTACCCGGCCTCGAGCGCTGCGCGCACCGCCGTCGGCGCCTCCTCGTTCATGGGCCAGGTGCCCAGCCCGATCGCGGGGATCCGGTTGCCGTCGTTGAGCGCCAGGGTGGGGATCATGGCCCCTATTGTCCGGTGCGCGTCGGCTGTTGCGCGCGATAGTGCTCGGCGAGCCGGTCCAGGCCCTCGTCGATGCTCACCGCCGGCTCCCAGCCGAGCAGCTCGCGGGTACGGCGCTGGTCGAACCAGTGGGCGGTGGACAGCTGCTCGGCGAGGAACCGCGTCATCGGCGGCTCGTCGCGGCCGGGACGCACTGCCCACACCGCCTCGACGACGGCACCGGCCGCGCGGGCGAGCGCGGCGGGCACCCGCCAGCCCGGCACGGGGGCACCGGCGGCCCGGCAGATCCCGGCGATGAGGTCACCGACGGGCCGCGGCTCACCGTTGGTGACGACGAGCGCCTGCCCCCGCACCTGCGGCGCCCGCTCCAGGGCGGCGACCAGCGCGTCGGCGGCGTTGTCGACGTAGAGGGTGTCGATGAGGACGGCGCCGTGGTCGAGCAGGGGCAGCCGCCCCGTGCGGGACCGCTCGACGACCCGCTCGACGAGCTGGGTGTCCCCGGGGCCCCACACGATGTGGGGTCGGACGGCGACGACGGCGAGGTCGGCGTCGTCCGCGCGCAGCGCGAGCTGCTCGGCGGCCGCCTTGGTCCGGGCATAGTGGCCTCGGGCGCGCTCCGGCTCGGCCGGACCGGCCCCCGCACCGACGAGCGAGCCGCCGGTGTGGGCCACGGAGGGTGAGGAGACCTGGACGAAGCGGCGGACGCCGACCATCCGGGCGGCGGTGAGCAGCGTCCGTGTTCCCTCGACGTTGACCCGCTCGTACTCCTCGCGGGGACCGCTGACGGAGACCTTGGCGGCGAGGTGGACGACGGCGTCCCGCCCCTCGACCGCGCGGGCGACAGCGGCAGGGTCGGTGAGCGAACCGAGCGAGTCGCTCGCACCGGCCACCCCGGCAGGGCGCCGCTGGAAGGTGCGGACGTCGTGGCCGGCGGCGACGAGGCGTTCGGCGGTGCGTCGTCCGAGCATGCCGGAGGCGCCGGTGACGAGGACGCGCAGCGGCTCGGGCGCCTCCCGGACCGCGGCGAGCTGGCGGGTGCCCCGGCGGGTCCGTCGGCGCGAGCTCACGGGGCCCCCATCCGTCCGCCGGCGAGCGCCTGCTCCGCCCACCGGGCGATGCGGCCGCGCTCGATCTTCGCGTTGTGCCGCACGTCCGTGGGCAGCCGGGGCACCCGCAGTACCGCCGACACGGTCACACCGCAGTGGCCGGCGACGGCTCGGCGCACCGCCCGGGCGAGTCCCGGCGTGGCGAGGGACGAGGCGGCACCCGCCCGCGGGTCGACGCCGGGGTCGGTCTCGACGACGACGACGAGCTGCTGGGTGCCCGCCGGCCCGACCCCGACTGCGGCCGCCTTCCGCACGCCACGCACCTGCTCGGCGGCGTGCTCGACGGCGACCGGGGTGACCACCCCGCCGGGCGTGGTGACGATGTGGGCGAGGCGGCCCTCGACCCAGAGGCGGCCGTGGGCGTCGAGGTGCCCGACGTCCCCGGTGCGGTGCCGCCCGGGGTGGTCGGCGCTCGCGGCCTGCGTCGCCCACAGGCGGTCGTAGGTGCGCTTGAGGTGCGGTGCGGAGACGAGGATCTCGCCGGTGATGCCGGGCTCGGTGGTGGGCTCGCCGGTGGCGGCGCCGTCGGCGTCGAGCGGGACGACCTCGACGGTGGTGCCCGCGACCGGGCGGCCCACGCAGGTGCCGCCGCCCGCGCCGGGGACCGTGCCGACGTCGCCGAGCGCGCGCCGGATGCCGGCGAGGTCGATGTTGGTGACCGGCAGCACCTCAGTCATCCCGTACGGGGTGTGGGCTGCTGCGCCCGGCATGACCTCCGCCACCCGGGCGAGCAGCTCGGGCGGGACGGGGGCGCCGGCGGAGAGGAACAGCCGGACGCCGGCGAGGGCGCGGTGGTGGTCGGTCCGGAGGTCGCCCGCCGTGTCGAGCACGTTGCGCAGCGCGGCCGGGGAGGTGAAGACGGCGGTCGCCCCGCCGGCGGCGACCGCGTCGGCCAGCGCGGCTGCGGTGAGTGTGGCGGGCGCCGTCACGTCCATGTCGGGGACGACGGCGAGGGACCCGAGCGCCGTCCCGAGCAGCGCGAAGGGGGCGAAACCGGCGACGAAGGAGGACCCGGGCC
>DAHVRG010000201.1 GCA_027322565.1 Georgenia sp. | reverse complement strand
CGCGACGACGACCTCCTCCGGGCTGCCCTCACCCGCGAGGACTCCGGCCAGCACCTGCCGGGCGAGCTTGTCGTTGATCCGTCCGGCGTCGACCAGCGCCTGGAGCTCGGCCACCTGCGCCGGGGTCACGGCGAGCTCCTCGAGCTCGACGCCCTCGGAACGGGCGGTGCGGGCGAGCTCACCCATCCACCACTTGCGCGCCGCGGCGGGGTCGGCACCGGCGGCGACGGTGGCCTCGATGAGGTCCACCGCACCCGCGTTGACGACGTCGCGCATCTCGGCGTCGCTGTAGCCCCACTCCCCCTGGAGCCGACGCCGCCGCACGCTGGGCAGCTCGGGCAGGCTCTGCCGGATCTGCTCGACCCACTCCCGGCTCGGGGCGAGCGGCACGAGGTCGGGCTCGGGGAAGTAGCGGTAGTCCTCGGCGTCGGACTTCACCCGGCCGGAGGACGTGGTACCGCTGTCCTCGTGCCAGTGCCGGGTCTCCTGGACGACGGCCTCACCGGCGTCGAGGATCGCCGCCTGCCGAGAGATCTCGTAGCGGACGGCGCGCTCGATGGAGCGGAAGCTGTTGACGTTCTTCGTCTCGGTGCGGGTGCCGAGCGGGGCGTCCGGGCCCGGGCGCAGGGAGACGTTGATGTCTGCGCGCACGTTGCCGCGCTCCATCCGGGCCTCGGAGACCCCGAGGGCCCGGAACAGGTCGCGCAGGGTGTGGACGTAGGCGCGCGCCACCTCCGGCGCGCGGGCCCCGACCCCGGCGATCGGCTTGGTGACGATCTCCACCAGCGGCCCCCCGGCGCGGTTGTAGTCGACCAGCGAGTACTCCGCGCCGTGGATGCGCCCGGCGGTGCCGCCGACGTGGGTGTTCTTCCCGGCGTCCTCCTCCATGTGCGCCCGCTCGATCGCGACCGGCACGACCGTGCCGTCCTCGAGCTCGACGTCGATGGCGCCGTCGAAGGCGATCGGCTCGTCGTACTGGGAGGTCTGGAAGTTCTTCGGGACGTCCGGGTAGAAGTAGTTCTTCCGGGCGAACCGGCAGGTCTCGGCGATGTCGCAGCCGAGCGCCAGCCCGATCCTGATGGCGTACTCCACGGCCGTGCGGTTGAGCACCGGGAGCGTCCCCGGCAGACCGAGGGAGACCGGCGTCGTGTGGGAGTTCGGGTCCCCACCGAAGGCGTTGGGGGCGCCGTCGAACATCTTCGACGCGGTACCGAGCTCGACGTGGACCTCGATCCCGATGACGGGGTCGTACCGGCGGACGGCCTCGTCGAAGTCGACGAGCGCGGGGGTGGTCGCGGTCATCGGTTGGCCTCCTGAGCGACGGTGGTGGGCAGCTGCGGGGCCTCGGCGAGCAGCGGGTGGCCGCGCCGCTCGTCGAGCAGGCGCTCGAGGACGGCGCCGATCCGGTAGAGGCGGGCGTCCTCACGGACGGGGGCGAGGGCCTGGAAGCCGACGGGCAGGCCGTCGTCGCTCAGGCCGGTGGGCACGGAGATCCCCGGCACCCCGGCGAGGTTGGCGGGGATGGTCGCGACGTCGTTGAGGTACATCGCCAGCGGGTCGTCGAGCTTCTCCCCGAAGCGGAACGCCGTCGTCGGGGTCGTCGGTGAGACGAGGACGTCGGCCTGCTCGAAGGCGGCGGCGAAGTCGCGCTGGATGAGGGTGCGGACCTGCTGCGCGCTGCCGTAGTAGGCGTCGTAGTAGCCCGCCGACAGCGCGTGGGTGCCGAGGATGATGCGGCGCTTGACCTCGTCGCCGAAACCCGCCCCACGGGTGGCGGCCATGACGCGCTCCGCGGTCAGCGGCCCGTCCTCCGGCTCCACCCGCAGGCCGAAGCGCATGCCGTCGAACTTCGCGAGGTTCGAGGACGCCTCCGCGGGCAGGATGAGGTAGTAGGCCGCGAGCGCGTAGTCGAAGCTCGGGCAGGAGACCTCGACGACCTCCGCGCCGGCCTCCTCGAGCAGTCCGAGAGCGGCGGTGAAGCTCGCCCGGACGCCCGTCTGGTAGCCCTCGTCCCCGAGCTCGCGCACCACACCGACGCGCACCCCGCGCAGGTCGAGGGACTCGGTGGCGGCGACGAGGTCGCCGACCGGGTCGGGCAGCGAGGTCGAGTCGCGGGGGTCGTGGCCCCCGATGAGCTCGTGCAGGAGCGCGGAGTCGAGCACCGTCCGGGAGACCGGGCCGGCCTGGTCGAGGCTGGAGGCCAGCGCGATGAGTCCGTAGCGGGAGACCGCGCCGTACGTGGGCTTGACACCCACCGAGCCGGTGACCGCGGCGGGCTGCCGGATGGAGCCACCGGTGTCGGTGCCGATCGCGAGCGGTGCCTCGTAGGCCGCGACGGCTGCGGCGGACCCGCCGCCGGAGCCACCCGGGATGCGGCCCAGGTCCCACGGGTTGCGCGTGGGACCGAACGCGGAGTGCTCGGTGGAGGAGCCCATCGCGAACTCGTCGAGGTTGGTCTTGCCGAGGATCGGCAGGCCCGCGGCGCGCAGCCGCTCGACGATCGTGGCGTCGTACGGCGGCAGCCATCCCTCGAGCATCTTCGAGGCGGCCGTCGTCGGCTGCCCCTTGGTGACGACCACGTCCTTGACGGCGATCGGCACGCCGGCCAGCGGATGGAGCTCCTCGCCGCGGGCACGGCGCTCGTCGACGTCACGGGCGGTGGTCAGCGCCTCGTCTGCGTTCACGTGGAGGAAGGCGTGGACGTCGCCGTCGACCTGCGCGATGCGGTCGAGGTGCGCCTGGGTCACCTCGACGGCGCTGACCTCCTTGGCCCGCAGGCGCTGCGACAGCTGCGCGGCGGTGGCGGTGACGAGCTCGCTCATGCGTCCTCCCCCAGGATCTGCGGCACGAGGAACTGGCCGCCCTCGCTCGCGGGCGCGCCGGCGAGGGCGTCCTCGACGGGCAGGGGCTCCTCGACGACGTCGTCGCGCATGACGTTGGCCAGGGGGATCGGGTGGCTCGTGGCCGGGACGTCCGGCCCGACGACCTCGCTGACCTGGGCGGCGGCGTCGGCGATCACGTCGAGCTCCCCGGCGAGACGCTCAACCTCGTCCTCGGTGAGCTCGATGCGGGCCAGGGCGGCCACACGCGCGACCTCGGCTGCAGAGATGGTGGACATGGGGGTCGAGTCTAACGCTCCGTGGTCCGCGCAAACGCGTGGGAGCTCCACGGAGCGCTGCTCTAGGTTGGGCCCATGAGGCTGAGCACGGTGAGGCACTGGGTCCGCCCGCGACTCCGCCGCGCGGTGAAGTGGGGCGCCCTGGGCCTGGCCGGCGCGCAGCTCGTCGCGGCAGCGACGGTCTGGGGCGTGGACTCGGTCCGCAAACGGCGGGAGCCCGCAGCGGGGGCGTTCCCGCGGACCGACCCGGTGGCGGTCGACGTCGCCGGCTCCGAGCTCACCGTCTACACCTACGGCGAGGACCTCTACTCCGCGATGCTCGAGGCGATCCGCGGGGCGCAGCGGTACATCTTCTTCGAGACGTACATCTGGAAGGACGACGACGTCGGGCGGGAGTTCAAGCGCGAGCTCATCGCCGCCGCCGAGCGCGGCGTGCAGGTCTACGTCATCTTCGACTCCTTCGGCAACCTCGTGGTCCCGTGGACGTTCAAGCGCTTCCCCGACTCGGTCCACACGCTGCGCTTCCCGCTGTGGCGCCCAGGGCTGCTCACCCTCAACATGCGCAAGGTGGGCCGGGACCACCGCAAGATCCTCGTCGTCGACGGCGAGGAGGGCTTCGTCGGCGGGTACAACATCGGTGACCTCTACGCCACGGCCTGGCGGGACACCCACCTGCGGCTGCGGGGACCCGCGGTGTGGGAGCTGGACAACGCCTTCGTCGACTTCTGGAACGTCCACCGCCACGCCCACCACCCCGAGCTCGAGGACCGCGGCGCCCGGTCGTGGGACTCCCGGATCCAGGCGGCGCGGAACTCGCCGTCGTCGCTGCTGTTCCCCGTGCGGGGCGCCTACATCAACGCCATGGACAGGGCGCGCGACCACGTCTACATCACCCAGGGCTACTTCATCCCCGACGCCGAGTTCCTCGACGCGATGCTCGGGGCGGCGCGCCGCGGCGTCGACGTCCGCGTGCTCATCCCGGAGGTCTCCAACCACGTCCTCGCCGACTGGGTAGCCCGCTCCTTCTACACGCGCCTGCTCCGCGGCGGGGTGACCATCTGGCTGTACCAGGGCGCGATGGTGCACGCGAAGACCGCCACCGTCGACGGCCGCTGGACCACGATCGGCACGACGAACATCGACCGCATGTCGATGATCGGGAACTACGAGATCAACCTCGAGATCTACGACGGGGACCTCGCCGCGCGGATGGAGGAGATCTTCGCGACCGACCTCACCAACGCCCGCCCGCTGACGCTCGCCGAGTGGGAGCGACGCCCGCTGCTCGAGCGGGTCGGTGAGACGCTGCTCCACCCGCTGCGCTGGCTGTTCTGAGGGAGCGACCGTGCTCGACCTGCTTGCCGCCTCCCCGTTGCTCACCCTCATGCTCGTCGTGGCGGTGGGCACGCTGCTCGGGGCGGTGCCCTTCGGACCAGTGCGGTTCGGCGCCGCCGGTGCCCTGTTCGTGGGGCTGGCCGTCGGGGCGCTGGACGCCCGGCTGGGCGAGGGGCTCGGGCTGGTGCAGAGCCTGGGGCTGGCGCTCTTCGTCTACACCGTGGGGCTGGCGGCGGGGCACAGCTTCTTCCGTGACCTGCGCAGCCAGCTGCCGCTCATGGCGGCTTCGGTCGTCGTGCTCGCCGTTGGCGCCGGCGCCGCCGTGCTCGTCGCGCGGTGGGCCGCAGTCCCGGCGACGCTGGCCGGTGGCTCGTACGCGGGCGCGCTGACGTCGACGCCGGCTCTCGCGGCCGCGACGACGGCGGCCGACAGCGGGGAGCCGGCCGTGGGCTACTCGCTGGCCTACCCGGTCGGCGTCGTCGTGACGATCGTCGTCGTCTCGCTCGTCCTCGCTCGGCCGTGGTCCTCGCCACGCGACCCGGAGCCGGCTGCGGGGATCGGGCTCATCGACGTCAGCGCGGAGGTCGAGCGGCCTGGTCCGATGCACGACATCCCGGGGTACGCCGACGGCAGCATCCGGCTGTCCTACCTCGAGCGGGACGGGCGCACGCGGGTCGTCGGCGAGGACGAGGAGCTGCGGGAGGGCGATCGGGTGGTCGTCGTCGGGACCCGCCCTGCGGTGGAGCGGGCCGTCGAGCACCTCGGGCGACGGGTGCACGAGCACCTCGCCCACGACCGCTCGGTGGTCCACTTCCGCCGCTTCGTCGTCTCGGCCCCGCGGATCGCCGGGCGCACGGTACGGGACCTGGACATCCCGGGCCGGTTCGGCGGGATCGTCACCCGCGTGCGCCGCGGCGACACGGACATGCTGGCTCACGAGGATCTCGTCCTCCAGCTCGGCGACCGCGTCCGCGTCGTCTTCCCCCGCGGGCGCCTCAACGAGCTGTCCGAGCTCTTCGGCGACTCCGAGCGCAAGGTCAGCGAGGTCGACCCCCTGTCGATGGGCACCGGCATCGCCGTCGGGCTCCTCCTCGGGCTGCTCACGGTGCCGCTGCCCGGCGGGGTGGCGTTCGCGCTGGGCTCGGCCGCCGGGCCGCTCGTCGTCGGGATGGTTCTCGGGCGGGTGGACCGGACAGGGCCGATCGTCTGGACGCTCCCGGTCTCGGCGAACCTCACCCTGCGTCAGCTCGGGCTGCTTCTCTTCCTCGGAGCGACGGGGCTGGCCTCGGGTCAGGCGTTCGCCGCCCAGGCGTTCACCGCACTGGGTCTGCGCGTGGTGCTCGTCGGTGCCGTCGTCGTCCTCATCGCCGCTGCCGGCCTCGTCGTGGCGGCCCGGCTGCTCGGGCAGAGCACCGCTCGGACGGCAGGGGCCGTCGCAGGGTTCATCGGGCAGCCGGCGATCCTCGCCTACGCCACCGACCGGCTGCCCGACGACCGCGTGGAGTCCGGGTACGCCTCACTGTTCGCGCTCGGGATCATCGCCAAGATCCTTCTCGTCCAGCTCGTCGTCACCACGTGACCCGCCCGGCACCCTCGCCCGGCCCGCGTCACCGCGTAACCGCGTCACCGCGACAGCTCACTTTCTGGCGACAGCCCACTTCCCGGCTACAGCCCGACCTCCACCGGAAGCGCGGTCTCTGCCCGATGCCCGATGGGGACACTCCCGGGAAACTCGATGCCAGGCGCATAATGCTCGCACTCATCGGCGATGGGAGCTCCCCGTGCCTTCCGCGTACCGACTCCTCCAGGCGGCCCTCGCCGTGGTCGGCGGCCTGTTCCTCCTGCTCTACCCGGTCTCGGTCGTCTGGCCGGGTGGGTGGCAGTGGCACACCGGGCCTCCGTATGCGTCGGAGTACTTCATGATGATCGTCGGCCTGTACGCGACGCTCGGGATCTTCCTGCTGGTCGCAGCGAGGAACCCGCGCGCACACCGCTCCCTCGTCTGGTTCACTGTGTGGTCCAGCCTTGTGCACGCGGCGACCATGGCGGTGCAGTCCGTTGCCAGTCCTCATCATCGCGGTCACCTCTGGGGCGACGTCAGCCTGCTGCTCGTGGTCGCCGTCGTGCTGGCCTTGCTCACGACGAACGCCCGCCTCCGGCCGGAGCAGGCGGAGACCGCCGACCGTACATAGCCGCGCTCGCGCTTCGTGCGGGTGAGAACTCAGCTCTCGCCGGGAACTGAACTGTCGCCAGGAAGTGAGCTGTCGCTGGAAAGTGCGCTGTCGCTGGAACGTGCGCTGTCGCCGAGGACGTGGGCTGTCGGTGCGGCCTGGCGGGGTCAGCGGAGGCGGAGGCGGACGTGCCGGCCGGGGCCGATGCGCGTGACGAGGTCACGGTCGGCGGCGACGACGTGGCCGACGACGTTGACCGTCGCATCCGCGGGCAGGTCGCGGCGCTGGACCGCGATCTCACCCTTGTAGCGCCCGGCGGCGTCGTTGTCGACGGTCACCGAGCCGAACGCGCGCCCGACCGTCGCGGCGGGCGGGACCGGGACGTCGGCGAGGGCGGAACGGGCCCCCTCCAGCCGCACCATCGCCGCGGCGTCGTCGGTACGGTTGCGGTCGACGACGGCGAGCCGGGCCGCCACCTCCTCGGGCACGGGGGCGGTGAGCTCGACCTCCAGCTCGACGACGTCCTCCTGCGCCCATGCTCGCCAGGCCCGGCGGGTACGCTCGGACAGCGATGGGTCGCCGACGAAGACGTCGTCCACACCGAGCGTGCGCAGGTCGATGGCCGCGGCGACCGGGTGGGTGTCGCGGTGGCGCTCCAGGGTCGGCAGCCCGAAGCCGAGCGGGATGCGGCGCACGCCGTCGCCCGGCACCCAGGCCTGCACGGTGAGGCCGAGCTCGTGGAACATCCGGGTCTGGGCGAGGAGGAACTCGTCCGACAGCCCGGTGAACGGCTTGGGGTAGAAGTTGTGCGAGATTCCCACGCCCTCCGTCCGCATCCCCATCCCCACGAGGCGCTCGAAGTCGCCCGGGGTGGCGGTCGAGGCGTTGAACCAGATCGGGATCGACCGGGAGAGCGCGACGATCTCCTCGTCGCTCAGCCCGTAGTCGACCCGCAGGGCGGTGACACCCCAGTCCCGCATGGTCCCGGCCGTGGTGACGTCCAGGCCGACGGCAGCGAGGGAGGCACCGGAGATGTCGACGACAAGCCCGAGCCCGGCCTCCCGCGCCAGTGCACCGACCCGCTGCATCCGGGCCCGGAAGTCGCCCTCCGGCTCCTCCGGCACGTGCAACGAGCCGAAGAGCATGCTGAAGCCGTCCTCCCGAGCGGTGGCACACACCTGCTCGGCGACGTCGAGGTGCCGGAAGTAGGCGGACAGGCCGAATATCGGAGTGCTCATAGCGGCTGCTCCACGGTGAGTCGGTAGACGCTGAGCCGCTCGGCGGTGCCGTCCGCGAGCGCCTGCGCGTCCCAGTCCGCGAGCCAGTCGCGCTCGGGCACCCGGACGAAGCCGTAGCGCCGGTAGAGCCGCTGCGCGTCCGTCATCGCGGGCATCGAGGAGAGCACGAGGGCGATGTGGCCGCCGGCCCGCGCCCGCTCCTCGGCGGCCCGCAGCAGCGCCTCGGCCACCCCGCGGCGCCGGTGGTCGGGCGAGACGCCGAGCATGCGGATCTCGAGCTCGCCGGGCAGGGCCACCTCGGCGTGCGGGGTACCGGCCTCCACGAGCGTGAGCCCGCCGAGCACCTCCTCGCCGTCATACGCGGCGAGCACGGAGACGACGTCGGGGAGCCGGCCTGCGACGTCCCGCAGGACCTCGACGTACGGGTCGTCGGCGGGGAGGAGGGCGTCGCGGACGTAGGCGGCGGCGACGGCCGCGCCCAGGCGCTCAGCGTCCTGGGGACGCACGTCACGGACGACGACGGTCCCGGTGGTCGCAGTCACGCGGCGCCGCCGTCCACCAGGCCGGCGACGGCCTCCGGCCCACCGGCGAGGAGCGCCTCGAAGCCGGCCTCGTCGAGGATCGGGCGGCCGAGCTCGCGGGCGCGGGTCTCCTTGCTGCCGGCGTTCTCACCGACGACGACGAAGTCGGTCTTCTTCGACACCGAGCCGGAGGCCTTGCCGCCGCGGGCGATGATCGCCTCCTTGGCGCTGTCCCGGGAGTAGTTCTCCAGCGACCCGGTGACGACGACGGTGAGCCCCTCGAGTGTGCGCGGCACCGAGTCGTCGCGCTCGTCGGCCATCCGCACCCCGGCCGCCCGCCACGCCTCGATGACCTCCAGGTGCCAGTTCGGCTCCTCCCCCGGCCCGGGCTCGGCGAACCAGTCCTTGACCGCCTCCGCGATCGTCGGGCCGACGCCGTCGACGGCGGCGAGCTCCTCGACCGTCGCGCTGCGGATCGCGTCGATGGACCCGAACTCGGTGGCCAGCGCCCGGGCCGCGGTGGGTCCGACGTGGCGGATGGACAGGGCGACGAGCACCCGCCACAGCGGCTGGGTCTTGGCCTTCTCCAGCTCGGTGAGCATCCGCTCGAGGTTCTTCGACGGCTTCGTGGGCACCCGGACGGTGCCGTCGGCGTTCCGCTGCTCCTTGGTCCAGAATGCGCGCACGCAGCGCCAGTCGCCGGTCTCCTCGCCGCGGACCGTCTTCGGCTGCCAGACCCACACGTCACGCAGGTCCTCGGCGGTGAGGTCGAAGAGCTGGGCCTCGGAGGTGAGCGGGGGCTGCTGCACGGGGGGCAGCCCGAGGGCCACGAGCTCCTCCTCCGAGGGCAGCTCCTGGCCCTCGGTGAGCCGGACGGTGCCGGTCTCGGTCTCGATGGCGTGGCCGCTCGCTAACGCCGCGATGGCAGCCGGCCGCCGGGCATCGGGGTTGGTCAGCGCGAGGGCCGCCTCCTCCCCCAGGGCCTCGATGTCGAGGGCGCCGCGGGAGGCGATGAACTCCACACGCGCGGCGAGCTGGGCCGGGCAGTGCTCGGCGTTGGGACAGCGCAGGTCGACGTCGGACTCCTTGGCCGGCGCCAGCGGGGCGCCGCAGGAGGGGCACTCGGTGGGCATGACGAACTCGCGCTCGGTGCCGTCGCGCAGGTCGACGACGGGGGCGACGATCTCGGGGATGACGTCGCCGGCCTTGCGCAGGACGACCGTGTCCCCGATCCGCACCCCCTTGCGCTTGACCTCGTTGGCGTTGTGGAGGGTGGCCATCGCCACCGTCGACCCGGCGACGAGGACCGGCTCCATCACCCCGTAGGGCGTGACGCGGCCGGTGCGGCCGACGTTGACCCGGATGTCCAGGAGCTTGGTGGTGACCTCCTCGGGCGGGTACTTGTACGCCACCGCCCAGCGCGGCACCCGGGAGGTGGCGCCGAGCTGGCGCTGGAGGGCGAAGTCGTCGACCTTGACGACGATGCCGTCGATCTCGTGGACGCCGTCGTGCCGGTGCTCACCGTGGTAGGCGATGAGCTCCTCGAGCCCCGCCTCGCTGGTCACCCTCCGCGTGTGCGGCGAGACGGGCAGCCCCCACGCGGCGAGGAGGTCGTACATGGCGTGCTGGGTGGTGGGCCGCTCCTCCGGCGGGACCTCCCCCCAGTCGATGGCGCCCACGCCGTGGGCGATCATGTCGAGCTTCCGGGCGGCGGTGACGCGGGGGTCCTTCTGCCGCAGCGAGCCGGCGGCGGAGTTGCGCGGGTTGGCGTAGGGCGGCTTGCCGGCGGCGACCAGCGAGGCGTTGAGCTCCTCGAAGGCGGCCACCGGGAAGAACACCTCCCCGCGGACCTCGATGAAGTCCGGCACCGCCGGGCCGGTGAGAGTGGTGGGCACGGAGTCGATGGTGCGGACGTTGAGGGTGACGTCCTCCCCCACCCGTCCGTCGCCGCGGGTGGCGGCCCGCACGAGGCGGCCGTGCTCGTAGCTGAGGTTGACGGCGAGCCCGTCGATCTTGAGCTCGGCGGTGAAGGCGACGTCGGTGCGGCCGATCTCGCGCTGGACCCGTGCGACCCACTCGGCCAGCTCCTCCAGGGAGAAGACGTCCTCCAGGCTCATCATCTGCTGGCGGTGCTCGACGGTGGCGAACTCGGTGGAGTACGTACCGCCGACGCGCTGGGTGGGTGAGTCGGGGGTGCGCAGGTCGGGGTGCTCCTCCTCGAGCTGCTCGAGCTCCCGGAAGAGGGCGTCGAACTCGGCGTCGGAGATCGTCGGCGCATCGCGCACGTAGTAGGCGAACTGGGCGGCCTCGACCCGCTCGGCGAGCTCGGCCCACCGCTCGCGCGCCTCGGGCGGTGCCTCGGGCGGGACGTCGGCGGTGGTGACGGGGAGGTCGGCTGCGTCGTCGTGGGTGCTCACGGTCGAATCATGCCTGGCGCCACCGACGCAGGCATAGCATGGCGGGCGTGGCGGAGGAGGGCGTGGAGCACACCCCGGAGGGGCCCGACTGGCGCCCGCTCGTGGCGGCGCTGGCCAACCCGCACGCCCGCCGGCTGTGGGCGCAGGTCGTGCTCGGGGCCGACCACGAGAAGGTCGGGGCGGGGATGGGGGCGTCCCGCAGCCGGCGTGCGGTGGCCGCGCTCGTGGACGCCGGCCTGCTCGCGGAGGTCGACGGCCGGCTCGTCGAGCGCACCGACACCCTGGGCCGGCTCCTCGCCGCCGCCGGGCGTCCGCGTCCGCGGGGACCGGAGCGGTTCCTCACCCGGAGCGGCGAGATCGACCGTTACCCGGTCGACGCCGGCGAGCGGCGTGCGCTCCTCGAGCTCGTCGCGAGACAGGTGCTGGAACCGGACGAGGTGGTCTCCGAGGCCGAGCTCGGGGAGCGGCTGCGGCGGTTCTCCGCGGACACGGCCACGCTGCGGCGCTACCTCGTCGAGGCCGAGCTCCTCGAACGCACCCGCTCCGGGTCCGAGTACGCCCGCGTCACGTGACGGTCCGGCTGCGCCACGGGCCGTTCCTCAGACCCCGTCGCCTGCGCGCTCGAGCACCGTACGGGCGGTGAGGGCGACGGCAGGGTCCGGGTCGGCGGCCAGGTCGGTGAGCGCGTGGCGCGCCGCCGGGCCCGGGACCTCCGCGAGCGCCTGGGCGAGCCGGCGGCGGACCTCCGTCCCGGCGGTGGGTCCTGCGTGCTCGACGAGAGCGGTGGCGACCTGTCCAGCCGCGTCCTCGCCCGTCGCCAGTGCTCCGAGGAGCTCGCCCGCCTCGACGTCGTGACGTCCGTCGGCGACCATCCGGGCCAGCTCCGGCACAGCCGACCAGCGTCCGCGCGCACCGAGGGCCAGTGCAGCGCGACCGCGGACGACGTCATCGGGGTCGGTGAGCGCGCCCTCGAGGTGGGCGACG
>DAHVRG010000199.1 GCA_027322565.1 Georgenia sp. | reverse complement strand
GGCGACGACGGCGTCGGCCCCGGCGTCGGCGAGCTCGGCGACGCCGAGGCTCGTCGTCACACCGACGACGAAGCCCACGCCGGCCGCGCGGGCGGAGGTGAGCCCCGCGAGGGAGTCCTCGGCGGCGAGGCAGTCCGCGGGAGCGACGCCGAGGCGCTCGGCACCGAGGAGGAACGGGTAGGGCTGCGGCTTGCCGACCGGGGTGTCCTCCGCGGTGACGAGACGCACGCCGAGGTCGGCGACGCCGAGCAGCTCGAGGGCCAGCTCGGCCCAGTCCCGGAACGCCGAGGTGACGAGCGAGACCGGCAGCCCCTGTCCCCGCCAGGCCCGGATCGCGTCGGCGGCCCCGGGTACGGGGACGGGCGGGTTGGTGGTCGGGTCGACGTGGGCGATGACGCCGTCGGTGAGGGCGACCGGGTCCTCACCGCGCCAGGGGCCGTCGATGACGGTGAAGGACTCGTGCCCGCGGCGGCCCATGAACTGGCGGACGACCTCCTCCGGGACGTCCCAGCCGCGGGAGGCGAAGTACGCCGAGAAGGCCGCGCGCTGCATCGGCTCGGAGTCGACGAGCGTGCCGTCGAGGTCGAGGAGGACGGCGGCACCGGGGCGGGAGAGGAACGCACCGACCCGGTGCCGGAGGTCTCGGGACGCGCTCACTCCCATGCGAAGAGCTCGTCGCCGGCGGCGACGTGCGCGCCCGGCTCCACGGCGAGGGACAGCGCCTCCGCGGTCGCCTCGAGCGCGACGACGGGGCACACCGGTGAGCGGCCACCCGCCTTGACCTCGGCCGGGTTCCAGCTGACGAGCCGCTGCCCGGACGCCACCGTGTCCTTCTCCTCGGCGTGGAGGGTGAACCCCGCACCCTCGAGCTGGACGGTGTCCAGGCCGAGGTGGACGAGCACCCCCCTGCCCTGCTCGGTGACGAGGACGAACGCGTGCGGGTGCAGCTTGGCGACGGTGCCGGAAACGGGGGCCACGACGTGGACCTCGCCCTCGCCGTCGGGGTCGATCGCGATCCCGGGGCCGACGATCGAGCCCGCGAAGACGGGGTCGGGCACGTCGGCCATCGCGACGACGGTGCCGTCGACGGGGGCGAGGACCCGCACCGTCACCGAAGGTCCTCGATGTCCTCGACGATGTTGTCCGCCTCCGGACCGACGACGACCTGGACGGCGGTGCCCTGCTGGACGACACCGAAGGCACCGGCGGCCCGCAGGCCGGCCTCGTCCACCTTGCTCGCGTCCTCGACCTCCACACGGATGCGGGTGATGCAGGCCTCGAGGTCGACGATGTTCCCGTCGCCACCGAGGGCCGCGAGGATGGACTCTGCCTTGCTCATGTTCTGCTCCTCATCCACGGCCGCGGCCGTTGGTCGATGACGGGCGCGTCATGCGCCGTCGCGTAGGGAAACCTTAACTGGTCCAGACGTGCGGGGCGGGGCCGCGTCAGGAGTCGTCGACCACCTGCCAGGTGTCCTCGCTGAGGTCGGCGAGCAGTGCGTCCAGCTCCGGTCCGACGACGACCTGGACGACGTTGCCCCGTCGGAGCGAGCCGTGGGCTCCCGCCGCGCGCAGCGCCTCCGGGTCGACCTGGTCCGGGTCGTCCACCTCGACCCGCAACCTGGTGACGCACGACTCGAGCTCGCGGATGTTGTCGACACCGCCGAGCCCGGCCAGGATCGCGTGGATGTCCTTCACGCCGTCCCCTCCTTGGGATGTGCTTGCGTCTGGGTCGACCGGCGGGACGGCGCCGTCGTGCGGCGCCGTGAGGGCACGAGGGTCGGACCCGGGGCGCTGACCGGTACCCACAACGAGTATCGGTCACCGCGGTAGATCGAGACGGCGTAGTCGACGGCGAGGTCCCCGCTGAACGTCCGCCGGCGGATCTGCAGCCCTGCGGTGCCGACGTCGAGGCCGAGGTGTCCGGCGACCTCCGGCTCCAGCTGGACGGCCTCGATCATGTCCTCGCCCCACGTCGGGGGCAGCCCGCGCGCGGTGAGCGAGTCGTAGACGCTCGGCGTCGTCTCCCCGTCGAGCAGCCCGGGGACCAGGCCCACCGGCACCCAGTTCTCCTCCACGGCCATCGGCAGCCCGTCCGCCAGCCGCAGCCGCCGCAGGTAGTACACCTCCGCACCGGTGGGCAGATCGAGCGCGTCGGCCACGTGGTGCGGGGCCGCCGTCCGGTCGGCGGCGAGCACGCGCAGCGAGGGCTCCATGCCGCGGCGCCGCATCTCCTCCGGGAAGGAGACGAGCCGCAGCTGGAGGTCGACCTTCGGCTGCGCGACGAACGTCCCCCGGCCCTGGACCCGCTCGAGCAGGCCCTCGACGACGAGGGCGTCCACGGCCTGGCGCACCGTCATCCGGGACACCTTGAACCGGGCGCACAGCTCGCGCTCGGAGGGAATGGCCTGGCCGACCCCCAGCCCGTCGGCGATGAGCCTGCGCAGGTAGTCGCGCACGGTCAGGTACTTCACGCCCCGCCCCTCCTCCCGTCCACCGGATGGTGATCGCGGGGCTCCACGCCACGCCTCTGCGGTCCTTGACACCCGCGATCATCTGGCGGTCTAGTATGCACAACTGGTCCAGACATCCTGCACGCGACGTCCACAGACCCGTCTGGACCGGGCCGCAACGTTCGCGACGGTTCCCCGCCGTCGCACTCGACGAGGAGCCTGACGTGACAGCAGCCACCGCCGGCGCCGGTTCGGCCCCGGCCCCGAAGGAAAAGAAGCCCATCCCCGGCTTTGCCCAGCTCCAGCGCGTGGGTCGCTCCCTCATGCTGCCCATCGCCTCACTGCCCGCAGCCGGGCTCCTGCTCCGCCTCGGCCAGCCCGACATGCTCGGCGCCGACGGTGTCGCCGGCTGGTCGGGCATGGGCTGGATGCAGCCCGTCGCCGAGATCCTGGGGGCCGCCGGTGGCGCCCTCATTGACAACCTCCCGATCCTCTTCGCGATCGGTGTGGCGATCGGCTACGCCCGCCGGTCCGACGGCTCCACCGCCCTCGCGGGGCTGGTCGGCTACCTCGTGCTCACGGCGGTCCTGCGGGTCATGGCCCCGATGACGGCGCCGTGGGGTGACACCTTCGGCAGCGAGGCACCCGGCTCGTGTGCCGAGACGGTCGCCGAAGCGGGTCTCAACCCGGACGACTTCGCCTGTGCGGCGTCGACCTACACCATCAACTACGGCGTGCTCGGCGGCATCGTCATCGGCATCGTCGCGGCGCTGCTCTACCAGCGCTACTACCGGATCAAGCTGCCCCCGTACCTCGCCTTCTTCGGCGGCCGCCGCTTCGTGCCGATCATCACCGCCGTCGCGGCGATCGTCGTCGCCGTCGTCTTCGCCTTCATCTACCCGGTGTTCGACCGCGTCATCACCGGGTTCGGCGACTGGGTGACCGACCCGGGCAACTCCGTCCTCGGCGGGTTCGTCTTCGGCACCGTCAACCGCCTGCTCATCCCCTTCGGTCTGCACCACCTGCTGAACAACCTGCCGTGGTTCCAGTTCGGCTCGTTCGAGGCGGCCGACGGCCAGGTGTACTACGGCGACATCGCCCGCTTCCTCAACGGCGACCCGACCGCCGGCGTCTTCATGACCGGGTTCTTCCCCATCATGATGTTCGCCCTGCCGGCCGCGGCACTGGCGATCTGGCACACCGCCCGGCCGAGCCGTCGCAAGGCGACCGGTGGCGTCATGGTGTCGGTCGCGCTCACCGCGTTCCTCACCGGTATCACCGAGCCGCTGGAGTTCGCCTTCGCCTACGTGGCCTTCCCGCTCTACGTCGTCCACGCGCTG
Source organism: Georgenia sp. (assembly GCA_027322565.1). Taxonomy (GTDB): domain Bacteria; phylum Actinomycetota; class Actinomycetes; order Actinomycetales; family Actinomycetaceae; genus Oceanitalea. The sequence continues at coordinate 2,139 of DAHVRG010000199.1, read as the reverse complement.
CTCACCGGCAGCTCGTTGGCGGTGATGAACGCGCTCGAGTACCGCAGCGGCTTCAGCTTCTCGGCGGGTGCGATCGACTTCCTGCTCAACTTCAACATCGCCACCCAGCCGCTGATGATCGTCGTCTTCGGGCTCATCTACGCGGTGATCTACTACTTCGTCTTCCGCTTCGCGATCACGCGGTTCAACCTCCGCACGCCCGGCCGCGAGGAGGAGGGGGCCGAGGGGGCCGCCGTCCCGTCGGTCTTCGACGAGGCGCAGGAGGCCGCGGCCGTCTCGACCGGCAAGCGGGCCGCCGAGGAGGAGGCCGGCAGCCGTGACCCGGGCTCCCGCCGCGACCCGGGCGCTGGGCGCGAGCGGACCTAGCGACTGTCCAGCCGACCACGGGGAGGGCCCCGACACCACGCGGTGTCGGGGCCCTCCCCGTCCCGCGCGACGCCGCCCGGTTTGCCGCCGGGTCAGCCGCCGTGGGGCATGAGCTCGCGGACCACCCCGAGGAGGGAGCGCAGGCGGGCGTTGTCCGGGAGGTCCTCGACGAGGACGACGTTCTCCGAGCCGTCGGCGAGCGGGAGCCGCCAGTTGGGGTACTCGGTGTCCGTGCCGGGCTGGTTCTGGGCGCGCCGCTCCCCCACGGCGTCGGTGAGCGCGACACCGACGAGCCGGGACGGGGTGAGGGTGATGTAGGCGTGCAGCGCCTCGACGAGCTGTCGCTCCGTGGGGTTCTCCGGGAGGAGGTCGTACTCGCGCAGGCGGGCGATCATCCGCTCGCGTTCCCGCCGCGCCTCGGCACGCACGACCGGTGCCGCCTCGGTGAGCAGGCCCAGCCGCTCGCGCAGGTCGACGTGCTCCTCGGCGAGGTAGCCCGCCGTCGGCGGGAGGTCATGGGTGTTGACCGTCGCGAGGACGAGGTCGCGGTACTGCTCCGGCCGCAACGGCTCGCCCTCCTCGTCCTTCTCGAACCAGAGCACGGACGTGCCGAGCACCCCGCGCTCGGCGAGGTAGTCCCGCACCCAGGGCTCCACGGTGCCCAGGTCCTCACCGATGACGACGGCGCCCGCCCGGTGCGCCTCGAGCAGCAGCACCCCGACCATCGCCTCGTGGTCGTAGCGCACGTAGGTGCCCTCCCCGGGGCTGGCGCCGTCCGGGATCCACCACAGCCGGAACAGCCCGAGGATGTGGTCCACCCGCAGCGCCCCGGCGTGTCGCAGCACCGTGCGCAGCATGTCGCGGAACGGCGCGTAGCCGGTGCGCGCGAGGCCGTCGGGCCGCCACGGCGGCTGGGACCAGTTCTGGCCCTGCTGGTTGTACATGTCCGGCGGCGCCCCGACCCCGATGCCGAGCGCCAGCGCCTCCCTCGTCGCCCACGCGTCGGCGCCGCTGGGCTGCACGCCGACGGCGAGGTCGTGCATCACCCCGATCGCCATCCCCGCCTCCCGGGCGGTGCGCTGGGCGGCGGCGAGCTGGGTGTCGGCCACCCACTGCAGCCACACGTAGTAGTCGACGCGGTCGGCCAGCTCGACGCGGGCGCGGTAGACGGCGGGGGACGTGAGGTCGTCGAGCTCGGCGGGCCACTCCTGACCCTCGTACTTCTCCGTGAGCGCGCACCACAGCGCGAAGTCCTCCAGCCCCTGCCCCTGCTCGGCACGGAAGGTGTCGAGCTGCCGTTGGCGGGCCGGTGACCGGTCGGCGGCGTAGATGACCTCGAGCGCCTGCCGCTTGGCCGACCACGCGGCGTCGCGGTCGATCGGTCCCGGGTCGGTCGCTGCCCCACGCACCTCCTCGGCGGCCCACTCGACCAGCGCCCGCTGCGGGCCGGGGAGGTAGGCGCACTCCCGGATGTCCTCCGGCCGGATGTAGAGCGGGTTGACGAACCGCCGGGTCACCGGCAGGTACGGGGACGGGGTCATCGGACCGACCGGCTCGGCCGCGTGCAGCGGGTTGATGAGGAGGAAGTCGGCTCCCTGCTCACCGAAGACGCTGCCGAGCTCGGTGAGGTCGGCGAGGTCACCCACCCCCCACGAGGTGCGGGAGCGCACGGAGTACAGCTGCGCCATCACGCCCCAGGCACGCTCGGGCAGCCCGGGCGGCGGCGTGAGGACGGCGGGGGTGACGGCGAGGGTGGAACGTGCGGCCACCCGC
>DAHVRG010000198.1 GCA_027322565.1 Georgenia sp. | reverse complement strand
CTGGCCGGCGAGGCCGACGGCTGGCGGTGGACGTTCCTCGTCAACATCCCCGTCGGCGTCCTCGCCATCGTCCTCGCGCTGCGCTGGTTCCCGCGGCCGCTGCGTACCCCGCGGGTGGGTTCCCGGGCGGGCGTCGTACGGGACCTCGACCCGCTCGGTGCGCTGCTCCTCGGGCTGGCCGTGCTCGCCATCCTCGTCCCGTTCGTGCAGCGCGACCTCGGTGCCGTCGGCTGGCTCGTCCTCGTCGCCGGCCTGGGGCTGCTCGCGGTGTGGGTGTGGTGGGAGCAGCGCTGCCGCCGCCTCGGCCGCCCGCCGATGGTGGACCTCGTGCTCTTCCGGAACCGGAGCTTCTCCATCGGCACGCTCATCGCCGGGATCTACTTCATGGGCGTGACGAGCGTGTGGGTGCTCGTCGCCCTCTACGTGCAGAACGGCCAGGGCCGCACCGCCCTGGAGGCCGGTCTCATCGGTCTGCCGGCCGCGGTGCTCTCGGCGGTGAGCTCGCACTGGGCGGGCCGCCGGGTCACGGAGCGGGGGCGCCGGATCGTCATCGCCGGCGTGGCCAGCGCCCTCGTCGGCGTCGTCCTCACCATCGTCGTCGTCCAGCTCACGGCGGCCGGCACGGTGAGCATCTGGTGGATGCTCCTCACCCTCGGGTTCATCGGCACCGCCCAGGGCATGGTCATCACCCCCAACCAGACGATCACGCTCTCCGAGGTTCCGCTGGAGTACTCCGGCAGCGCCGGGGGCGTCCTCCAGACCGCCCAGCGGATCGGCACCGCCATGGGGCTCGCGGTCATCACCGGCGTGGCGTTCGCGGTGCTCGCGGGCAGCGACTGGACCGCCGCCATCACCGCCGGCTTCGCCGCCACCGGGGTGATGCTGCTCGTGACGATCGTCGTCGCGGCGCTCGACCTGCGCGGGCAGGGTCGCGCCCGGGACCGTGCCGGGGCGCCACCCCCGGGGTGACCTCAGCTGCGCTCGGACTCGATGAGGCGCCGCGGCCCCGGGCCGTGCTCGGCGTAGCGGTCGCGGGGGTTGGCCAGGGCGCAGCGGTCGATCGACAGGCACCCGCACCCGATGCAGTCGGTGAAGTCGTCACGCAGCTGCTGCAGGCTGCGGATCCGGTCCTCCAGCGCCTGCCGCCAGACCTCGGACAGGTGCTCCCAGTCCTCCCGCGTCGGCGTGCGCCCGTCCGGCAGCGACTCGAGGGCGGCCCGGATCTCGGCGAGCGGGATGCCGACGCGCTGCGCGACCCGGATGAGCGCCACCCTCCGCAGGATGTCGCGCCGGTAGCGGCGCTGGTTGCCCGAGGTTCGGCGGCTGGTGATGAGCCCCTCGCGCTCGTAGAAGTGCAGCGCCGAGACGCTCACCCCGCTCCGTGCCGCGACCTGCCCGACACTGAGCTCCTTCTGCTTCCACGCCGGTGTCGTCGCCACGCCCCACCTCCTTGACCTCAACCGTAGTTGATGTTCGACGCTGGGCACCGACCCGGATGGAGGTTCCCCGTGAGCATGGAGACCACGGCGTGGCACTCGCTCTACACGACCATGCACGCCCAGCAGGACCGTCGGCCCTTCTCCCGGCAGACGCTCACCCGCATCGCCCGTTTCGCCCGGCCGCACCGGCGCCGCATCACGTGGTTCGTCCTCGTCAGCGTCGTCGTCGCCGCGGTCACCGTCGCCACGCCACTGCTCGCCGGGCGGGTGGTCGACGCCCTCACCACGGGCGCCGAGGTGCGGGTGGTCGTCACCCTGGCGGTCGCCATCGCCCTCGCCGCGCTCGCCGAGGCAGGGCTCGGGCTGCTGCAGCGGTGGCTCTCCGCGACGATCGGGGAGGGGCTCATCCTCGACCTGCGCACCGCGGTGTTCGACCACGTCCAGTCCATGCCGGTCGCCTTCTTCAGCCGCACCCGGACCGGTGCGCTGGTCAGCCGGCTGAACAACGACGTCATCGGTGCGCAGCGTGCCTTCAGCGACACGCTCTCCGGTGTGGTGAGCAACGTCGTCACCCTGGCGCTCGCGTTCGTCGCGATGGTCGGGCTCTCCTGGCAGGTCACCCTCCTCACCCTCGTCCTGCTGCCCATCTTCGTCGTCCCGGCGCGTCGCATGGGGGCACGCCTGGCGCGGCTGCAGCGGGAGGCCGCGAACCACAACGCCGCGATGAGCACGCGGATGACCGAGCGCTTCTCCGCGCCCGGCGCGACGCTGGTCAAGCTGTTCGGCAGCCCCGCCCACGAGTCGGTCGAGTTCGCCCCCCGCGCGGCGCGCGTCCGGGACATCGGAGTCCGCCGGGCGATGGTGCACGAGGTCTTCTACCTCACCCTTCTGCTCGTCTCGGCGCTCGCCCTCGCCCTCGTCTACGGGGTGGGCGGGGTGCTCGCCCTGGAGGGGCGGATGGAGGCGGGCGCCGTCGTCGCCCTCGCGCTGCTGCTCACCCGGCTCTACGCACCGCTGACCGCCCTGGCGAACACGCGGGTGGAGGTGATGAGCGCACTGGTGAGCTTCGAGCGGGTCTTCGAGGTGCTCGATCTCGAGCCGCTGGTCCGGGAGCTGCCGACCGCCGTACCCGTCCCTGAGGGGCCGCTCTCGGTCGAGCTCGAGGACGTCCGGTTCGCCTACCCCTCGGCCGAGAAGGTCTCCCTCGCCTCCCTGGAGGAGGTTGCCGTCCTCGACCCGCGCGCCGGCGCGGAGGTGCTCCACGGTGTCTCGTTCCGGGTGGGACCGGGGCAGACGGTGGCGCTCGTCGGCTCCTCGGGAGCCGGCAAGTCGACCATCGCCGCGCTCGTCCCGCGCCTGTACGACGTCGACGAGGGTGCGGTCCGCCTGGGCGGGGTCGACGTCCGCGAGCTCACGACGGCGTCGCTCCGGGACGCCGTCGGGATGGTCACCCAGGACGGGCACCTGTTCCACGACACCGTCCGCGCCAACCTCGCCATCTCCCGTCCCGAGGCGACCGACGAGGAGCTGTGGGAGGTGCTCGGCCGCGCCCGGCTCGCCGAGCTCGTCGCCGCGTTGCCCGACGGTCTCGACACCGTCGTGGGGGAGCGGGGGTACCGCTTCTCGGGCGGGGAGCGGCAGCGGCTGACCACCGCCCGGGTGCTTCTCGCCCAACCCCGGGTGGTCATCCTCGACGAGGCGACCGCCCACCTCGACTCGACGTCGGAGCACGCCGTCCAGGAGGCGCTGACCGAGGCCCTGGCGGGGCGCACCGCCCTCGTCATCGCCCACCGGCTCTCCACCGTCCGGGCGGCGGACCAGATCCTCGTCGTCGAGGACGGGCGCATCGTCGAGGCGGGGCGCCACCCCGAGCTGCTCGCCGCCGGCGGCCGGTACGCCGAGCTCCACCGCACCCAGTTCGCCGCCGCGGAGGACGACCTGGAGCCTGCCGTGCGGTCCTGACGGGCGTGCTCCGGCGACGGCGCACGAGTGCTCGGCCGGCCATGGCAGCATGGCCGCGGGTACACGCGGGATCGGAGCAGCCATGGCGGACCAGCACGTGCCGGCGTCCTCGTCGGCCGCCGTCGCGCCGAGTCGTCGCACCGGCTCCCGGCGATCCCGGCTGGCCCTGGCCGTGCCGGCGACCGTCGCGCTGGGGCTCGGCGTCCGCACAGCTGGCGACGGGGTCTGGGCCGGTCCCGTGGGTGACGGCCTGTACGCCGTCCTCGTCTACCTCCTCGTCGGGATCCTCGTACCCGCGAGACCCAGGTTCGTGGTCGCCGCTGCCGCGGTGGCGGTCTGCGTGCTGGTCGAGGCGTTCCAGCTCACCGGTGTGCCCGCGGAGCTGGCACGGTCCTGGCCGCCGGTCCGGCTGGTGCTCGGCACGACGTTCGTGGCGACGGACCTCATCGCCTACGCCGGCGGCTGCGCGGCCGCCTACGTGGCCGACCGGACGCTCAGCGCGCCGCGCCGTACAGTGCCTGGTCGACGAGCCGGGAGACGACGGTCTCGTCGAAGGGCACCTGCAGGACGAGCAGGCGGTGGTAGCAGGCGCCCCAGAGCTGGTCGACGACGATGTCGAGGTCGGCGTCGGCGCGGAGCTGCCCGCGCTCCTGTGCGCTGCGCAGGCGCTCGCGCGCCAGCTCGCGGCGCGGCCGGGCGTACTGCTCGGCCCATGCCCGGGCGACGTGCGGGTCGGTCTGTGCCGCCCCGACGAGCTGGGAGACCGGGCCGGCAGCACCCTCGTGGGTCAGCCACCGGACGAAGGCCTTGAGCTGGGCGGTGAGGTCGGCGCGGACGTCGCCGGTGTCGGGGAACGTCAGTGTCGGCGCGCTCCGGGCGAAGTAGGCCTCGGCGGCCAGCGCACCGGGCGAGGGCGACCACTTGTAGAGCGTGACCTTGCTCGCCCCTGCCTCCCGGGCGACGCGGTCGAAGGTGACGGCCGGGAGCCCTTCCTGCAGCAGGAGCCTTCCGGTCGCGGAGAGCACGTCGGCACGGACCTCGGCCGCGGGCCGGCGCCCCCTCCCGCGCCGGGCGGTGGTGCGCTGCTCGGTCATCGTGCTCCTCCCCGGGAACAGACTATGTGAACCTCTTGTTCATTTCTCTTGTCAGCGTTAATGTACAGGTTGTCCACATAGATGGGGGCCATCATGACCAGCACCACCGAGCGTGTCGCGATCGTGACCGGCGGCTCCGGCGGCATCGGGCGGGCCAGTGTCCTGCGCCTCGCCGCCGACGGGACCGCCGTCGTCGTCCACTACAACGGCAACCGGAAGCGCGCCGAGGAGACCGTCGCCGCCGTCACCGAGCGGGGAGGACGCGCCGTCGCCGTCGGTGGCGACATCGCGGAGGAGGGGACGGCCACGGCCCTGTTCGACGTGGCCGAGCAGGAGCTCGGCGGTGTGGACGTGCTCGTCCACACTGCGGGGATCATGCCGTTGGCGCCCGTCGCCGAGCTCGACCTCGAGGTGTTCGACCGGGTCCAGCGCGTCAACGTGCGCGGGACTTTCGTCGTCGCCAAGCTCGCGGCCCAGCGCCTCCGCCCCGGCGGCGCGATCATCACCTTCTCCACCTCGGTCACCCGGCTGCAGACGCCGGGCTACGGCGCGTACGCCGCCTCCAAGGGCGCGGTCGAGGCGCTCTCCCTCATCCTGGCGCGCGAGCTGCGCGGCCGGGACGTCACGGTCAACACCGTCGCTCCCGGCCCCACCGCCACCCCGCTCTTCCTCGACGGCAAGAGCCCCGAGCTCGTGGAACGGATCGCGAGCGGCAACCCGTTCCAGCGGCTGGGCACCCCGGGGGACATCGCCGAGACGGTCGCCTTCCTCGCCGGCCCCGGCCGCTGGGTCAACGGCCAGACCCTCTTCGTCAACGGGGGAGCGGCGTGACCCTTGCCGGGCGCTGCGGGTGAGGTGCCGGACCACGGCCTGGTGAGCGCCCCCGGCAGGACTCGAACCTGCAACCTACGGATTAGAAGGCCGTTGCTCTATCCATTGAGCTACGGGGGCCCGGCGACGTCCCCGAGGGCGGCGCCACGGCCAACGGTAGTGCCTTCCGGCGACGGAGACGGCGACACGTGACGTGGCGGGCTTGGTCAAGCATCACCGGGCAGGGAGGATAGAGCGGTGACCAGTGACCTGACCACCCGTGAGCACCCGGCGGCTCGCCATGTCCGGGGCCGGTCACCCATCCTCGACGTCGTCACCGACCTCCACGAGGACGTCACCGCGGCGAGCTTCCCGCTCGACCTGCCCGGCGCACCGGACCTACGGGAGCTGCGTGACCGGGTCGAGACCCAGATCGGTGCCCACCTGCTGCCCCGGCTCAAGCGGGAGGCCGGCCCCGCCGTCGTCGTGCTCGGCGGCTCGACCGGTGCGGGCAAGTCCGCCCTGCTCAACTCCGTCGTCGGCCGGGAGGTCACCGAGGCCGGCGTCATCCGTCCCACCACGACCGAGCCGCTCCTCGCCGTCCGCGAGGAGGACCTGTGGCTCGTCGCCGAGCACCCGATCACCGAGCTCGCCGACGTCGTCGCCGAGGAGGGCGTCCCCGCCGGGCTCGCGCTGCTCGACGCCCCCGACCTCGACTCCGTCCTCGAGGGCAACCGCCGGCTGTCGAACCTCCTCCTGGAGACGGCCGACCTCTGGCTCTTCGTCACCACCGCCGCCCGGTACGGCGACGCCGTCCCGTGGCGCGTCCTGCAGCAGGCACGGGAGCGCGGCATCACCGTGGCGGTCCTCCTCAACCGGGTGCCGCGCCGGGTGCTGGGCGAGGTCCGGGCCGACCTCATGCGCCGGATGGCCGACCTCGGCCTCGGGGAGGCGCCGCTGTTCGTCGTCGAGGATGTCGGCCCCCACGAGGGCCTGCTCCCCGACCGGGCGGTCGAGCCGGTGCGAACCTGGCTCACCCTGCTCGGTGGCCGCAACACGGCCAAGGGCGTCGTCCGTCGCACCACCCAGGGGGTCTGGGGCACGCTGCGCGACGACCTGCTGCGGCTCGCCGACGGGATCACCGCCCAGGCGATGGCCGCCGGGACCCTCCGCCAACGCGCGGAGCACGCCGTGGACGGCGCCGCCGAGGCGCTCGTCGCCCGCCTCCGCACGGGCGTCGCGACGCAGGGCGCCCCGACCACCCGCTGGCTCACCGCCGCCAGCTCCGGCGGTGTGCTCGCCCCGCTCACCGGCGACCCCGCCCGCATCCGCCGGGGCTGGCGCGGTGGGGGTGTGCGTGCCCGCAGCGTGACCGCGGACGCCATCGGTGCCGAGACCCGACGGGCGCTCGTCTCCCTCGTCGGCGACGCCGCCGCCGACGGTGCCGAGGCGCTGAGGGAGGCGTGGTCCGAGCCGGAGCGGGGCGGCACGGGACTCCTCACGGACGAAGCCGTGTCACCCGCCGACCGCGACGCCCGGGTCGAGGCCGCGGTCGCCGAATGGGCGCGCCGCACCCGGAGCACGGCCGAGGAGCTGCTGCGGGCCGGTGGTCCCGCCGCCAAGGCGCTCGACCCGAACGGCCTCGGCGGACTGCTCCAGGCGGCGGCCGCCGGGCTCGACGGCGCGGCGCGGGCGCTGCGCTCGCTGCTGGGCGGCGAGGAGGCGACGACGCGGGTTGCCGAGGACCTGTACCGGACCGCGGAGTCCGCCGTCCGGGACGAAGCCACGCCGTACCTCGACCGGCTCGCCGCGCTCGGCCTGCGCAGCGAGGCCGGCGCCGGGTTGCGACTGCGGGCCAGCGAGCTGAAAGGACACCTATGACCCAGGCGCTCACCGGCGGGCACGGGGCACACGTCGCGCCCGCCCCGCACGACGAGTCCCACCTCGGCGAGCGCGTCCAGGCGATCGCCTCCGCGCTCGAGCGGGCGGGGGAGGAGGTCGCCCCCGAGCTCGTCGAGACCTCGCTGCGGGACATCGCCCGGGTGGAGGAGCGCCTGGCCCTCGGCGTGGACTGGACCGTCGTCGCGCTCGTCGGAGGCACCGGGTCGGGCAAGTCCTCACTGTTCAACGCGATCTCCGGGCTGAGCTTTGCCGATGTCGGTGCCATCCGGCCGACGACCGACCGTGCAGCCGCGTGCGTGTGGGGTGGCCAGGCCACCGAGCTGCTCGACTTCCTCGCCGTCGCCGAGAAACGGCGCATCGAGCGCGAGAGCGTCCTCGACGCCGACGACGAGCGGGCCCTGCACGGCCTCGTGCTGCTCGACATGCCGGACCACGACTCCGTCGCCGAGGCGCACGCCGACCAGGTCGACCTCCTGGTGCCGCTCGTCGACATGCTCGTCTGGGTGGTCGACCCGCAGAAGTACGCGGACAACGCGCTCCACGCCCGCTACCTGCGGGGGCTGGCGAACCGGCAGGACGCGATGCTCGTCCTCGTCAACCAGGTCGACACCCTCCCGCCGAACGCTGTCCCGCGGGTCGTCGACTCCGTCCGGGACCTCCTGCGCGCTGACGGGCTGGCGGACGTCGAGGTCATCACGACGTCGACCGTCACCGGGGAGGGCATCGCGGACGTCCGTGAGGTGCTCGCCCGCACGGTGGCGCGCCGGTCCACCGCCGCCCGCACGGTGGAGGCCGAGATCGACGCCATCGCCCGGCGCCTGTCCGACGCCGTCGGCAGCCAGGAGCCCCCGGCGGGTGAGGCGGAGGTCGAGCAGGCCGCCGAGGCGCTCGGCCGTGCGGCGGGTGTCGGGGCCGTGGCGGACTCGATCCGATCAGCCGCGGGCCGCGTGCGGGGAGGGGCCCTCGCCCGCCCGGAGCCTCCCGCCGTCGGCACGGTGGAGGCGGTGCGCGGCCGCTGGCTGGCCGCCGTGACCGACGGGCTGCCCGACCGCTGGCGACGCGCCGTGGACCGCGACGTCGCACCGGCCACGCAGCTCCGGACCGCGGTGGCCTCGGCCGTCGACGGCGTGCCCCTCCCGCAGATGCGACATCGCGGCGTCCTCGCGCTGCACGTCGTCGGACTCGTGCTGGCCGTCCTCGGGGCGGTCGGCCTCGTTCTCGGGCTCCTGGGGGTGCTCGACGTCACCGACCTCTCGGGCACGGCGCTGCTCGCCGGCGGGGCGGGACTTCTCCTCGGCGGGCTCGGCGCGCTGCTCGCGGCGCGGCTGTGGCGGGGCAGGCGCGCCGAGCGGTTGGCCGCCGAGTACCGGGAGTCGGTGGCTGCCCGGGTGCGGGAGGTCGTCCGCGACGAGCTCGCCGCGCCCACGACCGCGGTGCTCGACCGGCACCGGGCGCTGCGCCGCGCGCTGACGGAGGGTGCTGCACAGCGCCGCTGAGCGGGTCCGCCGTCCACCGACGGCATCCGGTGACGGAGCGGACCCGGTCGGACCCGGCAGGGTCGTGCTCGACCGCCGGCAACCCGCCGGCCCCGAGCAAGGGAAGCCAGATGAGCGACTCCGTCCAGATCACCGTGCGCGGCCGGGTCGGAACCGACCCCGAGCTCCTCGTCACCGCCAACGGCAGGCAGATGACGAGGTTCCGCCTCGGCTCGACCCGCAGCTACCGCGACGCCGCGGGCGAATGGCGGGAGGACCCGACCGAGTGGTTCACCGTCAAGGTGTGGGGAGCTCCGGGTGACCAGGTCCGCCAGTCCGTGCACCGGGGCATGCCCGTCATCGTCCAGGGCCGGCTGAGCTCGGAGGAGTGGACCTCCGGGGAGCGGGTCAACCACACCAACGTCATCACCGCGGGTGTGATCGCCGTCGACGTCAAGTACGGCCTCGTCACGTACTCCAAGGTCACCCGCCTCGGCGGCGAGAGCGACCGCATCGAGGACGGCTCGCAACCCGGTGCACCCGACGCCGCCCGAGCCGACGACCCGGCGGACGGCGGCCCCGCCGCGATGCCGGACACCCCGGCGGAGGAGGAGCTCGCGCCGCCGAGCGGTGAGCCCGTGCTCGCCCCGCCCCCGGTCGAGCAGGACCCGTGGGAGCGGGTCGAGGTCGACGCCTGAGGCGCCGATCGCCGCGAGCGAAGATCGCCCTCGTCACATACGCCCTCGGCTCCAGGTGGCCTACTCTGGTGGACGGCGGTCGGGCACCCCCGGCCGTCACCCTCGAGCACTTGGGAGTGTTGTGGCCGAGTACATCTACTCGATGGTCAAGGCGCGCAAGGCGCACGGCGACAAGGTCATCCTCGACGACGTCACGATGGCCTTCCTGCCGGGCGCCAAGATCGGCATGGTCGGCCCCAACGGCGCCGGCAAGTCGACCATCCTCAAGATCATGGCCGGGCTGGAGCAGCCCTCCAACGGTGAGGCACGGCTGAGCCCGGGGTACACCGTGGGCATCCTCCTCCAGGAGCCGCCGCTCAACGAGGAGAAGAACGTCCTGGAGAACGTCCAGGAGGGCGTGGCCGACATCAAGGCCAAGCTCGACCGGTTCAACCAGATCGGTGAGCAGATGGCCGAGCCGGACGCCGACTTCGACGCCCTCATGGAGGAGATGGGCAAGCTCCAGGCGGAGATCGACGCCGCCGGCGCGTGGGACCTCGACTCCCAGCTCGAGCAGGCGATGGACGCCCTGCGCCTGCCCCCGCCCGACGCCGACGTCTCCCTCCTGTCCGGTGGGGAGCGCCGCCGGGTGGCGCTGTGCAAGCTCCTCCTCGAGCAGCCCGACCTGCTCCTGCTCGACGAGCCCACCAACCACCTGGACGCCGAGTCCGTCCTGTGGCTCGAGCAGCACCTGGCGCAGTACCCCGGTGCCGTCATCGCCATCACCCACGACCGCTACTTCCTCGACCACGTCGCCGAGTGGATCGCCGAGGTCGACCGCGGCCGCCTCTACCCCTACGAGGGCAACTACTCCACCTACCTGGAGAAGAAGGCCGCGCGCCTCGAGGTACAGGGCAAGAAGGACGCCAAGCTGCAGAAGCGCCTCAAGGAGGAGCTGGAGTGGGTGCGCTCCAGCGCCCGCGGCCGCCAGGCCAAGTCCAAGGCCCGCCTCCAGCGCTACGAGGAGTGCCGCCGAGGCCGAGCGCACGCGCAAGCTCGACTTCGAGGAGATCCAGATCCCGCCGGGCCCGCGCCTGGGCTCGGTGGTCATCGAGGCGAAGAACCTGGAGAAGGGCTTCGGGGACCGCAAGCTCATCGACGGGCTGTCCTTCTCGCTCCCGCCGAACGGCATCGTCGGTGTCATCGGTCCCAACGGCGTCGGCAAGACGACGCTGTTCAAGACGATCGTCGGCCTCGAGCCGCTCGACGCCGGTGAGCTGAAGATCGGCGAGACGGTGAAGATCTCCTACGTCGACCAGACCCGCGGCGGCATCGACCCGGACAAGACGCTGTGGGAGGTCGTCTCCGACGGCCACGACTTCATCCAGGTGGGCAAGGTGGAGATCCCCTCCCGCGCCTACGTCTCCCAGTTCGGGTTCAAGGGGCCGGACCAGCAGAAGCCGGCCGGGGTGCTCTCCGGCGGTGAGCGCAACCGCCTCAACCTCGCGCTCACCCTCAAGCAGGGGGGAAACCTGCTCCTCCTGGACGAGCCGACCAACGACCTCGACGTCGAGACCCTCGGCTCGCTGGAGAACGCGCTGCTCAACTTCCCCGGCTGCGCCGTCGTCGTCTCCCACGACCGCTGGTTCCTCGACCGCGTCGCCACCCACATCCTCGCCTGGGAGGGCACCGAGGAGAACCCGGCGAAGTGGCACTGGTTCGAGGGCAACTTCGCCGCCTACGAGGAGAACAAGGTGGAGCGGCTCGGGCCCGAGGCGGCCCGTCCGCACCGGATGACCTACCGCAAGCTCACCCGCAGCTGATGGGTCGGCTGACCGTCCCCGTCACCGTCCGCTGGTCCGACGTCGACGGGTACGGGCACGTCAACAACGCCGCGGTGGTCACGCTCCTCGAGGAGGCGCGGGTCGCGGCGTTCTGGGCCGACGCCCCGGCCGGCGGGGGCAGGCTCCCCGCCGGCCCGCACGGCGACACGGCCACCCTCATCGCGCACCTCGAGATCGAGTACCTCGCCCCGCTGGAGTACTCCACGGAGCCGCTCGAGGTGCAGCTGTGGCTCGCCCGGATGGGCGGGGCGAGCCTCGACATCTGCTACGAGATCCCCGGGGCCGACGGGGTCGCCGTGCGGGCGATGACCACGCTCGTCCTCGTCGACGCCGCGACCGGGCGCCCGCGCCGCATCACCGACGAGGAGCGCACCGCCTGGAGCGAGATCGTCGACGAGCCGGTCGCTTTCCGTCGCGGCCGCTCGGGCGCGGCGCGCGGCTGACGGCTGCCGTCAGCCGGGCGGGTCGGGTGATCCCGCCCGGCGGCGGGCGAGTGCGACACCTGCGCCGAGGACCGCCAGGGCGCCCAGCAGGAGGGCGGGCGCGTTCCCCCCATCGGTCCCGGCGAGCCCGCCCGCGCCCCCGGCAGCGTCTCCCGGTGCGAGCTCTGCGTGCGCGAGCGGCGCGACGTCGACACCGGCGGGCGGGACAGGCAGCGGCTCCTCGAGGGCGGCGAGGGTGAGGACGGCGAGCGACGCCGTCCAGCCGAGCGTGGCGACCGCCGCCGGGTGCCCCTCCGGGTTGACCTTCTCCGGGAAGGCCCCGACCGCGGTCCGGTGCTCGTCCAGCCACGCGACGAGGTTCTCGGCGCGGGCGGTCTGCCCGTCGTTGGCCCAGGCCAGGGCGAAGAACATGGTCTCCGGCGTCCACGTCATGTCATCCCCCCAGCGTTCGCCGGGCTGCACCCCACCGGTGTCCTGGACGAGCACGTCCCACGTGGTGTCCAGCTCCGCCCGGACGGGGTCGGACACCGGGTTGAACGGGGGCGCGAGCCAGGTGACGGCGGAGTCCTTGCCGCTGCCGTCGACGACGGTGCGCTGGTAGCCGATCGCCCCGAAGGACAGGTCGACACCCCGCTGCAGGTGCTCCGCCGCGGCGCTCCACCGGGCGGCGTCCGCGTCCTCGCCGGCGAGGACGGCGGTGGCGGCTGCCGCGCGCAGCCCCGCGAGGAGCGGCGCCGCGGTACCGAGGTTGGGCGCCGGGTAGCCGCTCTCCCAGTAGTCGGGCCGGGCCGGCGGGACCCCGTTCTCGTCCAGGGCGTCGGCAGCGTAGTCCGCGGCGGCACGGACGGTGGGGTAGAGCTCGGCCAGCGCCGCCTCCTGCTCCGGCGGCGACACCGTCTGGAGGTACTGCCAGGTCGCCCACGGCACCCAGCCGTTGGCGTCGAGCTGCCACGGACGGTCGTCCGGCGGGCCGGAGCCGTCCAGGTGGGTGCGTGCCTCCCACGTCCCGTCCGGGCGCTGCGTCCCCGCCGTGAAGCGCAGGATGCGGTAGGCCTCCTCCGGGAAGCCGGCGTGCGCGAACGCCACCGCGGTGAAGGCCGAGTCCCGCGGCCAGGAGTACTTCCAGATGGTGTGCCAGGCCGCGGCGACGGCACCGTCGTC
>DAHVRG010000194.1 GCA_027322565.1 Georgenia sp. | reverse complement strand
TCCCTCGCCGCCACCCTGTACACGCTGCTCGCGGGCCGCTCCCCGTTCGCCCGCCCGGGGGCCAACTCCCGCCTCGACTTCACCATGCGGATCAAGCGCGACCCGGTGCCGCCCATCGGCCGCACCGACGTCCCGGCCTCCCTCGAGGAGCTCCTGGCGCGGGCGATGGCGAAGGCCCCGTCGGCCCGGCCGGCCACCGCGCTCGACCTGGCCCGGGCGCTCCAGGTCGTCGAGCAGGAGCTGCGCCTGGCGATGACGGACATCGAGGTGCCCGACACCTCGTGGCTCTCCCCGGCCGCCCCGACGTCGGGGGCCGCGGACGACGAGAGCCGCACGGTCGTGCGGGCGGTCACCGAGGTCGACCCGACGGGCGCCGCCCCACCGCCGCCGAGGCCCGCGGAGGGCGACGACCCGCAGACGGTGCTCCGGCCGGTGCGGGAGCCGGGCTGGGAGCACGCCGACGACACCGAGAGCACCGTCGGCCGCGTCCTCGCCGCCACCCCGGAGGACGAGACGACCGGCCCGCGCCGCCGTCCCGGGCTGCGGATGGTCGCGTTCGGGGCAGGGGCCGCCGTCGCCGTCGCCGGCGGGATCGTCCTCGCCGGACAGCTGCGGGGCGACGACCCGCCCGAGCCGGGACCCACGTCGACGATCGGCACCGTCGTCATCCCCGACGTCGTGCCGAGTCCGGACGACCTGCGCGGTGAGCGCGTGACCGACGACCAGGTGGAGTTCACCTGGACCGTGCCCGACGACGTCGGTGAGGTGACGTACTCCTGGACCCGGACCGACGGCGGCAAGGTCGCGGAGAGCCGGCCGGTCCCCGAACCGCCGCTGACCATCGCGTCACCCGACCGGGTGTGCATCGAGCTTCGGACGATCTCCGAGCAAGGACAGGTCTCGGCGGAGCCCGCCGCGGCCTGCGTCGAGTGAGAGAGAGGAAGGCAGCAGCGTTGTCTGGCACCTTGCAGCTGGAGTTCTGCGGCGAGTGGTTCCCCATCAGCCGCGACGAACCCTTCTACATCGGGCGCGAGGGCGCGCTGGAGATCGACGACAACCCCTACCTGCACCGCCGCTTCCTGCGCATCGCCCACATCGACGACCTGTGGTGGATCGAGAACGTCGGCACCCGGCTGTCGGCGACCCTGGCCGACAGCGAGGGCAACACCCAGGCCTGGCTCGCGCCCGGGGCCCGCCTGCCGCTCGTCTACGCCGGGACGACGATCCTCTTCACCGCCGGGCCCACGACCTACGAGCTCAGCCTCGTCAACCCCGAACCCACGTTCGCGCCGGCGAAGGCCGAGCCCGTCCACGTCGGTGAGACGACCATCGGGCCGGTCTCCCTCACCCAGTCCCAGCACATCCTCGTCCTGGCCCTGGCCGAGCCGGTGCTCTCCGGCCGCGGCAGCGCCGCGATCCCGACGTCGGCGCAGGCCGCGGCCAGGCTGGGCTGGTCGCTGACGAAGTTCAACCGGAAGCTCGACAACGTGTGCGACAAGCTGCACCGCCACGGGGTGCGCGGGCTGCGGGGCGGCCCGCGGCAGCTGGCCGTCAACCGCCGCGCGCGGCTCGTGGAGCACGCCGTCGCCTCCCGCATCGTCAGCGCCGACCAGCTGCCGGCGCTCGACGAGGAGAAGGCGCGGAACGCAGGAGGCTGAGCCCCGGGGCGGGCAGTTCTCCCCATCCGGGAGGCTGGGACCTTCGTCCCAGGCCTTGTTACGCTGCCAACCGGCCGGGGCCTGGCCCTTGCCGGACCGACACATGAGAACTAGGGCGGAGCTGTGCGAATCGGACGCGGACGAGCCGGTGGACCACCACCCCCATCCGCACCCTCGGGCCGTCGGGTGGCCCCGCCGCAGCGGCGGCGCACCCGGGCCGAGAGACCCGGACGACGGCAACGCATCGTCAGCGCCGCCACCGTCGGTGTCCTCGGCGCCGGCCTCGTCGTCGCCGGTGTCCTCTACGACGGCGTCGCCACGGCCGACGTCGACCTCCACGACGGCGGCGTGTGGGTCACCAGCCAGGAGCACCTGCGCCTGGGGCGGCTCAACAGCCAGGTCCAGCTGCTCGACGGCAGCCTCGCGGCCCGCAGCGCCAGCTTCGACGTCCTCCAGGAGGCCGGGCACGTCCTCCTCGTCGACGAGGGCGCCGGCGTGCTCCAGCAGGTCGACCCCGCGACGGTGACGACGACGACGGCGGTCTCCCTGCCCGGCCCGCGGCAGGTCGAGCTCGGCGGCGGCACCGTCGCCGTCCTCGACACCCGCAGCGGCCAGGTCCACACCGCCGCCGCCACGGCGGTCGGCAGCCTCGCGGACGAGGAGCTGCCCGCCGCCGTGCGCCTCGGCGCCGACGCCGCCATCGCCGTCGGGGTGGACGGCACCACCTACGGCGTCTCCCCGGGCGACGCCACCCTCGTCACCGTCCCGGCCGGCTTCGACCCGGAGGGGGAGGAGACGCCCGACGTCGCCGAGCTCGGGGTCGATGCGGGCCGGCTCACCGACGCCGAGATCCAGGTGAGCGCCGTCGGTGACGTGCCCGTCGTCCTCGTCCGAGACGAGCAGGACAGGGTCACCCTCCTGCGGCCCGGCGCCGACCCGGTCGACCTCACCGGGCTCGCCGACACCGCGCAGGTCGCCCTCCAGGCGCCGTCGGAGGCCGGCCGCGAGGTCCTCGTCGCCGCGCGCGACGGGATGCTCCGCGTCCCCCTCGGGCGGGGCGAGACCACGCTCGACGAGGTCTCGCAGCCGGGCACACCGACCGAGCCGGTCGTCGTCGCCGGCTGCAGCCACGGGGCGTGGGCCGCCGGCACCGGGGTGTACCAGTCGCGGTGCGGCACCGGGGAGAGCCACGAGCAGCCGATCGACAAGTCGCTGACCGACGCGCGGCTCGTCTTCCGGGTCAACCGCGACGTCGTCGTCCTCAACGACCTCGTCGCCGGCACGGTCTGGCTCGTCAAGGACGCGATGGAGCTCGTCGAGAACTGGGACGACGTCATCCCGCCGCAGGACGCGAGCGACGACGAGGAGGAGTCCCAGCAGGAGATCCAGGAGCAGCTGCCGCTCGACCGGGACCAGGAGAACCGGCCGCCCGTCGCGCAGGACGACGACCTCGGCGTCCGCGTCGGCTCCACGACCGTGCTCGAGGTCCTCGCCAACGACTCCGACCCGGACGGCGACCTCCTCGCCGTCACGCGCTTCGAGACGCCGCCCGAGAGCTTCGGCACCGTCCGCCCGATCATGGGCGGCCGTGCGCTGCAGATCGACGTCGCCGACGGCGCGACCGGTTCGGCAGCGCTGAGCTACACCGTGAGCGACGGGCGCGGGGGACAGGACGAGGCCACCGCCCGGGTGACCGTCGCCCCGGCCGGCAGCAACCGGCCGCCCGAGCTGCTGCGCCCGGTCACCCTCACCCTCGTGTCGGGCGCCACCGGCAGCGTCAACGTCCTCGACAGCGTGAGCGACCCGGACGGCGACGAGCTCGTCGTCGTCGGCGCGACCGCGAGCACCGACGACATCGTCCGGTTCACCCCGGACGGCGCGGTGACCTTCGTCGACTCCGGCGTGAGCCCGGGGCTCAAGCCGGTCACCGTCGAGGTGTACGACGGCACGGACGTCGCGGAGATCGAGCTCACGGTCGACGTCCGGCCCGACGGCGCCCTCCCACCCGTCCCGGTCCACGACTTCGTCACGGCGGTGGTCGGCGAGGAGACCGTCGTCGAGCCGCTCGCCAACGACACCGACCCGGGCGGGGAGGCCGAGCCCCTGCGGCTGGCCGACGTCGAGCAGGTGGCCGGTGCCACCGTCGTGCCCGACTACGACGCCGGCTCCTTCCGCTTCTCGGCCGACTCGGCGCAGACGTACTACCTCACCTACATCGTCGTCAACGACGCCGGGGCGAGCGCCACCGGCCTCATCCGCATCGACGTGCGTGAGCCGGCCGACGCCCCACCGGTGGCGGTCCAGGACGTCGCCCTGCTCCCCGCGGGCGGTCAGGTACTCGTCGACGTGCTCGCCAACGACGAGGACCCGAGCGGTGAGCTGCTCGCCGTCCGGCAGGTCGACGTGCCGCCGGAGTCCGGTCTCGTCGTCGCCGTGCTCGAGCACCGCCTGCTCAAGATCACTGCCACGCAGGACGTCCAGACCGCCCAGCGCCTCACCTACGAGGTGTCCAACGGATCCGCGAGCGCGACCGGTGAGGTCGTCGTCATGCAGATCCCGCCGGACTCCCTCGCCCAGCCACCCGTCGCCCAGCCCGACGTCACGAACGTGCGCGCCGGGGACTACGTCACCATCCCGGTGCTGTCCAACGACTCCCACCCGGGCGGGGACGAGATCACGCTCGTGCCCGAGCTCGTCGAGGAGCCGCAGGCCGGGCACCTCTTCGCCTCCGGTGACACCCTGCGCTTCCGCGCCCCGGAGCAGCCGCAGACAGTCAACGCCGTCTACGAGATCGTCGACTCGACCGGCCAGCGGGCCTCGGCGCAGGTGACCATCTACGTCCAGGCCGACGACGGCGAACGCAACGCCGCCCCGCTGCCGCTGCCCGTCGAGGCACGTGCCTTCGCCGGGGAACGTGTCCGGATCCAGGTCCCGCTCTTCGGCATCGACCCCGACGGCGACTCCGTCCAGCTGCTCGGCGCCGACCAGGCACCGACGAAGGGCCGCATCGTCGAGGTCGGCCCCACGTACATCGACTACGAGGCCTTCTCCCGGGCGAGCGGCACCGACACCTTCACCTACGCCGTGCGCGACCGGATGGGGGCGTACGCCAGCGCGCCGGTGCGGGTCGCCGTCGTCGCCCCACCCGAGCTCAACCGCGCCCCGCAGGCGGTGGACGACGAGCTCGTCGTCCAGCCCGGCCGCGTCGTCGACTTCGACCCGCTGCTCAACGACACCGACCCCGACGGTGACCCGCTCTACCTCGGCGACCCCGCCTTCGACGCGGTCCCGGACCTCGCGGTGGAGCAGGTCGACAGTGGGACGCTGCGGATCACGACGCCGGAGCAGGAGGGCACCTTCGCCCTGCCGTACCACGTGAGCGACCAGCGCGGCGGCACCTCGACCGGGATCATCACGGTGCACGTGTCCGCCGACGCCGAGCTCCAGCCACCCGTGGCCGTCGACGACCTCGTCCGGACGATCACCATCCTCGACCAGGAACGGGTCTCCATCCCCGTCCTCGACAACGACTTCGACCCCGACGGAACCCGCGACCGGCTCACCGTCGACCTCGTCGACGCGCCCGAGGGCGCCGCCGTCGTCGACCGGCAGGTCCAGGTCGACGTCCAGCCGGGCCGCCAGGTGCTCACCTACTCGGTCACCGACCAGGACGGGCTGACGGCGTACGCCTTCGTCGACGTCCCCGGCCTGGACGACTCCGGTCCGGTGCTGCGGACCGACGCCGAGCCGATCGTCGTCGCGACGGGGGAGACGCGCGAGATCGAGCTGGCCGACTACGTCATCGCGCCGAGCGGCAAGGATGTGCGCCTCACCGACGAGTCCAAGGTGCGGGCGACGAACTCCGACGGGAGCTCGCCCGTCGTCGGCCCGACGACGCTGACCTTCACCTCGGCCCCCGCCTACGCCGGCCCGGCGACGCTGACCTTCGAGGTCACCGACGGTGCGAGTGCGCAGGACCCGGAGGGCCGGACGGCGGTGCTCACCCTCGACATCACCGTCGAGTCCACCGAGAACACCCCGCCCACCTTCGACGGCGCGGCGGTCGAGGTGGCGCCGGCGGAGGCGCCGCAGGTGCTCAACCTGCGCCAGCTGTCCCAGGACCCCGACGCCGGGGACTGGAACCAGCTGCGCTTCGAGCTCGTGCGCGCACCCGAGGGGGTCGACGCGCGCCTCGACGGGCCGAACCTCACCGTCTCGGCCCCCGCCGACACCCCGCGCGGAACGACCGGCAACGTCGAGATCACCGTCTCCGACGGGAAGTCCGAGCCGGTGCCCGGCGTCGTCGAGGTCACCGTCACGGCGTCGAACCGGCGACTGGCGACGGTCAACGACGTCGACCTCGGCGAGCTCGAACAGGGCGAGTCGCGCACCGTCGACGTGCTCCAGGGGGCGTTCAACCCGTTCCCGGGGGAGCCGCTCACCGTCGTCGACGCCGTGTCCGAGACCGGCGGCCCGCCACCGACCATCGACGCGTCCACCGTCACCGTCACCGCCGGGGAGGACTTCGTCGGACGGGCCACGACCCGCTTCTCGGTACAGGACGTCACCGGGGACCGCGAGCGCTTCGTCGACGGACGGATCACCTACTCGGTCATCGGCGTCCCGGAGCGTCCGGCCCCGCCGCGGGTGGTCGAGGTCCGGGACCGCACCGTCGTGCTCAGCTGGTCCGCGCCGGCGGACAACGGTGCCCCGATCACCGGCTACCGCGTCGAGGCCGCCGGGGTGAGCCGGGACTGCCCGACGACGACGTGCACCATCGACGGGCTGACCAACGACGTCGAGTACACCTTCACGGTCGTCGCCGTGAACAAGGTCGGTGACTCCGAGCCGTCCGGGCCCTCGGCGATGGCCCGCCCCGACGTCAAGCCCGAGCGTCCAGCCGCGCCGGTGCTCACCTTCGGCGACGGCGAGCTCGCGGTCGAGTGGGCCACCCCGGAGAGCCGCGGCTCCGCCGTGACGTCCTACGACCTGCAGATCGCACCCTCGCCGGGCGGGGGCCAGATCTCCGTCACCGGCAACTCGCACACGTGGACCGGGCTGCAGAACGGGCAGTCCTACACCGTGCGGGTCCGGGCGCACAACGACGCCCCCGACCCGAGCGAGTGGTCGGAGTGGTCGGCGCCCGAGGTGCCTGCCGGCGTCCCGGACCAGCCGGTCGCCCCGCTCGCGCAACGGGTGGACTCCCCGGTCAGCGCCCAGATCACCGCGTCCTGGGAGGCTCCGGCGGCCAACGGGGACCCGGTCGCCTCCTACGACGTCGTCATCCGCCGGGACGGGGCGCAGTACAAGTCCTTCACCCTCCCGGGCGGGCAGACGTCCTTCACCGAGGACGCCCCCGCGGGCAGCGACTACACGGTCACCGTCGCCGCGACCAACAAGGCCGGCACCTCGCCGGCGAGCCCACCGTCCGCGCCCGTCCGGTCCTTCCTCCAGCCCGACCGGGTCACCGGCGTGACGGCGACGGAGGGCGACCGGCGTGCGACACTGACCTTCGGCGCGCCGCCCGACAACGGCGACCCGATCCGCCGCTACGAGTACCGCATCGGCAGCGGTGCGTGGACCCAGGTCCCGTCGAACCGGGTGGTCACCGGCCTGACCAACGGGTCGAGCTACAGCTTCCAGGTGCGCTCGTGCAACACCTACTGCGGCGAGGCCAGCCCCACGTCGAACACCGTCGTGCCCTTCGGGCCCTTCGGCCAGGCGACGATGAGCAGCCAGCGCCACGGACGCCACGACGGCTTCACCGACGGCGTGAGCGAGCAGCCCGGTGCCACGTTCAGCTGGACCACCCCCGGCGGGAACGGGCGCGAGGTGACGAGCGTCCAGCTGCGCATCGACAACGGGTCCGGCAGCTGGGGCAGCTGGCAGAACGTCCCGGCCAGCGGCAACCGGAAGATCAACGGCGACTGGGAGACGACGTACCGCGCCCAGGTCCGCGCGCAACGGGCCGACGGCGAGGTCCGCACGGCGTCGGCGTCGGTGACCACCATCGACGCGCCGGTGCGCCGCCCGGACCCGGAGCCGCCCGAGCCCAGCGTCACGATGGCCAAGGGCTCGCGTGTCGACGGCGGGTGTCGTTCGGAGTGCCGCCTGCTCGCCGTGGACTACGAGAACCTGCCGTCAGGCCGGTACACGATCTCCTTCGACGCCTCGACAGAGCCCACCAACCCGTGGCGCTCCTACTCCAACGTCCAGCTCTCCGGCTCCGGCCGCTGGGAGTCGAACACGTGGCGCGGGTTCCCGGGCGAACGGGTTACCGTCCGGGTGCGGGGCAACGGGCTCGACCTCACCGACACCCTCACGTGGTAGGACCTGCCACACTCCCCACCTCACACGGAGCAGACGCATGACCATGACCGAGCAGCAGACGACGATGACCCCCGAACAGGCGGCCTGGTTCGCCGACACCTTCGAGAAGATCGTCTCCGCCGTCGGCGTCGCCGTCGTCGGCAAGGCGAACGTCGTCCGGCTCGTCGTCACCACGATGCTCAGCGGCGGGCACGTGCTCCTCGAGGACGTCCCGGGCACCGGCAAGACCCAGCTCGCCCGGGCGCTGGCCGCGGCGGTGCGCACGACGAGCTCGCGCATCCAGTTCACCCCGGACCTGCTGCCCTCCGACGTCACCGGCGTGTCGATCCTCGACCCGCGGACCCAGGAGTTCGAGTTCCACCGCGGCCCGGTCTTCGCCTCCGTCGTCCTCGCCGACGAGATCAACCGCGCCTCGCCGAAGACGCAGTCCGCCCTCCTCGAGGTCATGGAGGAGGGGCGGGTCACCTTCGACGGCGTCACGTACGACGTCGGGCGCCCCTTCCTCGTCATCGCCACCCAGAACCCGGTGGAGCAGGCCGGCACCTACCGGCTGCCGGAGGCCCAGCTCGACCGTTTCCTCATGAAGACGTCGGTCGGCTACCCCGACCACAACGCCACCGTGAGCATCCTCGCCGGTGCCGCCACCCGGGACCGGGCCGCTGCCGTCACGCCGGTCATCACCGGCCCCGCCGTCGTCGACATGATCGAGCTCGCCGGCACCGTCCACGTCGACTCCGCCGTCCTCGACTACGTCTCCCGGATCGTCGCCGAGACCCGCCGCGCGGAGAACGTCACCATCGGGGTCAGCGTCCGCGGCGCCCTCGGCCTCATCCGCGCGGCGAAGACGTGGGCAGCGGCCCACGGCCGCAACTACGTCGTGCCCGACGACATCAAGGACCTCGCCGAGCCGGTGCTCGCCCACCGCCTCGTGCTCGACGCCGAGGCGGAGTACGAGGGCGCGACCGCGGCCGGCGCCGTCCGTGCCGTCCTCGCCGAGATCGCCCCGCCCACCCGCCGCGGTGGCGACCGGTAAGCCGTGAGCGAGCCGACCTCCTCGACCCGCGGCACCGCACTCTCCGACCGGCTGGCGGAGACGAGCGCGCTGCGCACCCTCGTCGACCGCACCCGCGGCCCGCGCCTCGGGCTGGGACGCGCGCTGCGCGCGGTGAGCGTCGCCGGCTGGGTCGCCCTCGGCGTCGGTGTCCTCGCCCTCGTCGCCGGCCGCCGGCTCGGCTGGCTCGAGTTCGTCGTCCTCGGCGGGGTGCTCGTGACGACCTTCCTCGCCGCCCTCGCCTTCACCCTCGGACGCCACCCCTACGAGGTGTCGCTCGCGCTGAGCGACCGACGGGTCGTCGTGGGGGAGCGGGCGATGGCCGGTGTCACCGTCCGCAACGTCGCCCAGCGCCCCGTCCTCGCCGCGCGCGTCGAGCTGCCGGTGGGGCGCACCGAGGTCGGTTTCCACCTGCCCGGCCTGCCCGCCGGCGGCGACCACGAGGAGATCTTCGCCATCCCCACCTCTCGGCGCAGCGTCATCGACGTCGGCCCGGTGCGCACGGTGCGTGGCGACCCGCTCGGCCTCATGCGCCGCGGCGTCGTCTGGGGCGGCCCGCAGGAGCTCTACGTCCACCCCCGGACGGTGCCGCTCAGCTCGTCGGCGGCCGGTTTCATCCACGACCTCGAGGGCCGCCCCACCCGCGACATCACCAGTGCGGACCTGTCCTTCCACGCGCTGCGCGAGTACGTGCCCGGCGACGACCGCCGGCACGTGCACTGGCGCACCTCCGCGCGCACCGGCAAGCTCATGGTCCGCCAGTTCGAGGAGACCCGGCGCTCCCACCTCGTCGTCGGGATGTCCCGCAACGTTCGCGACTACGGCGACGCCGAGGAGTTCGAGGTCGCCGTCTCCACCCTCGGCTCGCTCGGGCTCGAGGCGATGCGCGAGGACAAGGACCTCACCACGCTCACCACCCACGAGACGCTGCGCGCCGTCACGCCGGGCCAGTACCTCGACAGCCTGACGCGGCTCGAGCTCGGCGACGGCCCGAACGGGGTGGTGAGCATCGCCCACCAGATCAGCCGGGACGTCGAGCGCGCCTCGATGGTCGTGCTCGTCTGCGGCTCCACGGTGACCCCTGCCGACCTGCGCGCCGCCGGCGCGGTGCTGCCGATCGACGCCCGGGCCTTCGCGGTCCAGGTCGTCACCGGCGCGCAGACCACGGTGCACAGCGTCGGCGTCGTCACCGTGCTGACCATCGGTGAGCTCGCCGAGCTGCGCCGCGGCTTCCGGAAGGCGGAGCGCCGGTGACCGGCTACCTCGGCCTCCTCCGCTCCCGCGCCGTCGACGTCCTCGTCCCGGCTGGGCTCGTGCTTGTCGCGCTGACCCCGCTCGTACCGGCCTTCGCCAGTGCCCGCCTCGCGGCCGCCGCGGTCGGCGGAGTGCTCCTCGGCACCCTCGTGGCCACCCTCGGGGCGTGGCGGCGGTGGACCACCCTCACCGTGCTGGCCGCGACGCTCGCCGCCGCCGTCCTCGGCTCGTCGCTCGGGGCACCGGGCACCGCGCTCGCCGGGGTCGTCCCGACGCCGCAGACGGTCGGGGCCGTCGGCAGTGGCACGGTGACGTCGTGGAAGGAGATCGTCACCCTCGCGCCGCCGCTCGGCGCCGTTGGCAACCTCCTCACCGCGCCCTACCTCCTCGCCCTCCTCGCCTCCCTCGTCGCCGTCACGGTCTCGCTGCGGACCCGCCGTCCGGCGTGGGCGCTGGTGGCACCCGCCGTCGTGCTCGTCGGGGCGATCCTCCTCGGCACCGCCCGCGAGTCCCTCGCCCTGCCGCTCGCCCTCGCGGGCGGCCTCGGTGCGCTCGTCTGGGCGACCTGGCGCACCGGTCGGCTGCAGCGCCGGCCGGTCGCCGTCCTCCTGCTCGTCGCGGTCGCCGCAGCCGGCGGCGTCGGCACCGG
>DAHVRG010000187.1 GCA_027322565.1 Georgenia sp. | reverse complement strand
ACCTCACCGCCCGCGACTACGGCGGCTACCAGGCCGTGCTCGCCACGCACGCCGAGGGCTCCCTGGAGGCCGAGAAGCTGCAGATGGCGCGGTCCTACGACGCCACCCGGGCCAGGGAGTACGTCGCGCGGCTCGCGGGTCTGGAGACGTCGGCGTGAGCGGCGTCGTCCGCCGGTCGCTCGACGGCGGCGTCGCGCGGATCACGCTGAACCGCCCCGAGCGCGGCAACGCGATCAGCATGGAGCTCGCCACGGAGTTCCGGCGGGCGGTGCGGGAGGTCCTCCGGGACGCGGACGGCGGGGACGTGCGCGTGGTGCTCCTCACCGGGGCGGGCGGCGCGTTCTGCGTCGGCGGCGACCTCGCCGGGTTCGCCGCCGCCGAGGACCGGTCGGAGCACATCGCCGAGCTGGCCCGCGTCATGCACGAGGCGATCGCGGCACTCGTCGAGGCCCCGGTGCCGGTGATCTCGGGGGTGCACGGGGCGGTCTCGGGCGCCGGGGTCGGGCTCGCGCTGCTGGCCGACCTCGTCGTCGCGGCGTCCGGCACGCGGTTCCGCACCGCCTACACGGGGGTCGGGCTGTCGCCGGACTGCGGGGTCTCGTGGGTGCTCGGGAGGACCCTCGGGCACGCCGTCGCGCTCGACCTGGCGCTGACGAACCGGACGCTCGACGCCGAGGAGGCCGAGCGCCGCGGGCTGGTGAGCCGGGTGGTCCCGCCGGAGGAGCTGGAGGGGACGCTGAACGCGCTGGCCGGCGCGCTGGCGTCCGGCCCGCCCGCGGCGCTGGCGGCCACCAAGCGGCTGACCCGCGCGGCGGGCGGGTCGGGCCTGGTCCCGCACCTGGCGGACGAGGCCGCCGCGATCGCGGAACTGGCCGCCGGCCCGGAGGCCGGGGAGGGGATCCGGGCGTTTCTGGAGAAGCGCTCCCCCCGGTACCGCGCCTAACAATAAACGAGAACCTCCGTTCGCGAACTATCCTTGCGTCACGAACCAGCCGCGACCGTCCCGGTCGCGGCCGGTTCGGCGTCGCCGGACGGCTCCGGCATGCCCGCCGCCAACTTTTCCCAGTTAAAGAGCCCTGAGTACCTTCCGGCGCCGTGGGTTACCCTGCACCCCAACCCGCTGAAACCTTCCGGTGGCAACCCTTGACAGGGTGCGCGACATCACATCAGAATGTGAACCCAGAGTCACTAAAGAGGGAGCCGCGAAGTCGCGCGGTGGCTCAGTCAAGTCCTTTCCAGGGCGAGGAAGAGGTCCTATGAGCAGGTGGCCCATCTACGACCGGGCGTCCAAGACGTTCCCCCTGTACTCGCGTGCCAATGTCGGCGAGATCTTCCCCGATCCGATCAGCCCGTTGAACGCGTCCGTGGGCTTCCAGGCCAACCTGTCCCCGGCCTGGGACGACGCGTTCGTCGCGTGCCGGGTGTGGGACCACGACCTCTACGACAAGGAGGTCGAGCACAACAACCTCCCGGCCTTCGGCAGTTACCTGTACATCAACATGTCGCTGATGCGGCTGTTCGGCGTGCGGGTCCCCGGCATGACCCCCGAGGCCGTGGACCTGCAGTACTTCGGCGACATGCCGGGCATCCCGTCCTACGAGAGCGAGAAGCGGGACTTCGACGAGAACCCCGAGTTCTCCGCGAAGGCGGGCGAGTGGCTGGCCAACGAAGTGCTCGGCGCCACCGACCTCGCCGCCTACGACGACGACCGGCGCACCGTCGACGAGATCCGCAAGAACCGGCCGGACCTCTCGGCGCTCACCGACGCCGAGCTGGTCGAGCGCCTCACCTCCTTCGGCGACGTGTTCCGGCCGATGCTGCGGCGCCACATGGAGGCCAGCCTCAAGTGCGGCGTCGGGCTCGGCGCGGTCGCGCAGATCGCCGAGGCCGTCGGCCGGCCGGAGCTGTCGCTGACGCTCGTCGCGGGCATCGGCGACGTGGACTCCACCGGGCCGTCCACCGGCATGTGGGAGCTGTCCCGCCTGGCCCGCGAGGGGAAGGTCGCCGAGCTGTTCGACTCGGTGCCCATGACCGAGCTCCACGAGCGGCTCAAGGCGTCCGACGACCCCGAGGTCGCGGCGTTCACCGCCAAGCTGGACGCCTTCCTGTCCGAGTGGGACTTCCGCGGCCAGTCCGAGTGGGAGATCCGGGCGAAGACGTGGGGCATCGACCCCACCCCCGTCCTGTCCACCGTGGACCGCATGCGCGGCGTCCCCGACGAGGAGTCCCCCGCGGCGAAGAACGCCGAGCGCGTCGCGCAGCGGGAGGAGGCCACGAAGCAGGTGCGCGAGGCGCTCGCCGGCGACGCCGAGGCGCTCGCGCAGTTCGAGGCGGCGCTGCACGGCGCGGCGCTGTGGCTGCGGGGCCGGGAGCGCAGCCGCACCGCGTGCGCGAAGCTGATCCACGAGCTGCGGCTGCCCGCGCTGGAGCTGGGCAGGCGCCACCACGCCGCGGGCGCCCTGCGCTCACCGCTGCAGATCTTCATGCTGTTCGGCGACGAGCTGCCGAAGTTCCTGGAGAAGCCGGGCGACTTCACCGAGGTGCTGGAGGAGCGGGAGCGGGTCTACGAGGACCTGTTCGACCGCGAGCCGCCGTTCGTCGTGGTCGGCCGGCCCGACCCGGTGGAGACCTGGCCGCGGCGTTCGGAGAAGAGCGTCGACGGGGTCGAGGCCGGCACCGTCATCCAGGGCGTGCCCGGCTGCGGCGGCGTCGCCCGCGGACGCGCCCGGGTCATCACCTCGCCCGACGACCCGACCGCACTGGAGCCGGGCGAAATCCTCGTCGCGCCGATCACCGACCCGTCGTGGACGCCGCTGTTCGTTCCGGCCGCGGCGGTCGTCGTCGACGTGGGCGCGCCGTTCTCGCACGCGGCGATCGTGAGCCGCGAACTCGGCATCCCCTGCGTCGTGTCCGCGACCCAGGCGTCGTCGCGGATCAAGGACGGCGCCCTCATCGAGGTCGACGGCACCACCGCCACGGTGACGGTCATCGAGCCCTGACCGTCCCGGTCGGGCGCCCCCGTTCCTTGAAACCCGCCTGAGCCGCCGGTGCTCCACCGGACCACCGGCGGCTCGGGCGGAGCATTCCGCATCGCATCCGGCGGTACGCCGGCACGTTCTTGCATCCCCTGGTCACGAGGAAGGGTCCCGGCGTGTCCCCTACTCCGAAGAGCACTTCAGTCCCCATCGATTCGCCGCTCGACCGGCTCGGCTTCTACACGCTGGCCGGGCACGTCGAGTCTCCCCGCACCATGCTCGACGAACTGCGCGACGCCGAGCGGCTCGGGCTCCACACCGCCTTCCTGTCCGAGCGGTTCAACGTGAAGGAGGCGGCGACGCTGACCGGCGCCGCCGGCGCCGTCACCGAGCGGCTCCGGATCGCCACCGCCGCCACCAACCACAACACGCGGCACCCCGCGGTGACCGCGGCGTGGGCGACGACCCTGCACCGCCTCACCGGCGGCCGCTTCGGGCTCGGCCTCGGCCGCGGCCTGCGCCCGCAGCTCGACGCGTTCGGCCTGCCCCCGGTGACCACCGCGCAGATGGAGGACTTCATCGGCCTGATGCGCCGGCTCTGGCGCGGTGAGACGATCACCGGCCACGACGGGCCGGCCGGAAAGTACCCGCAGCTCAAGCTCGACCCCGGCTTCGACGAGGACATCCCCATCGGCCTGACCGCGTTCGGCCCGGCCACCCTCGCCCTCGCCGGCCGCGCCGCCGACTTCGTCGTGCTGCACACCTACTTCGCCGACGAGACGGTGAAGCGCTGCGTCGCCCACGTCCGCGAGGCCGCGGAGAAGGCCGGGCGCGACCCGGCGTCGGTGCAGGTGTGGTCGTGCTTCGCGACCGTGCCGGACCACCTGCCCGAGGACGTCCAGCTGCGCCGCACCGCCGCCCGGCTGGCCACCTACCTGCAGGTGTACGGCGACCTGCTGGTCCGCACGAACGAGTGGGACCCCGCCGAGCTCGACAGGTTCCGCGCCGACCCGGTCGTCGCCGGGCTGAAGGGCTGGGCCGACACGGTCGCGACCCCGTCGGAGATCGAGCACATCGCCGAGATCCTGCCGTCCTCCTGGCTGGAGGCCGCTGCCACCGGCTCCGCCGAGAACTGCGCCCGCAGCATCCGGGCCCAGTTCGACCTCGGCGTCGACGGCGTCATCATGCACTGCTCGTCCCCCGCCGAACTCGAACCCGTGATCCACGCCTACCGGAAGCTGATCCGAACGGAGACCGACGCATGAGCAACGACACGGCCCCCTCAGCGCGCTGCTTGAGCGCTACCGGACCGTCTACGAGCCCGGTTCGGCGGGCGACGAGCAGGTGCGGGGCCTGCTGCGCAGCGGCGTCACCGACCTGCGCGCGGACCGCCTGCTCGAGGCGGCGCTGACCGACGAGGAGCTCAACGACCTCATCGCCTACTGCGGCTGGAACGTCTGGGACATGCTCGGCAAGCGGGCGACCGAGGGCGAGTCCGGCCTCATCCCGCGGCAGGAGTACGAGACCATCGCCGGCGTTGAGCAGTACTCGTCCTACCCGGCGATCTTCGAGCTGATCACCGACGCGGTGGGCGCCGAGGGCGTGATCGAGATGGGCGCCGTCGCCCGCCGCGAGATCGGCACCAAGGTCAACCTGCTGCACGCCTGGTGCTGCTGCATGCCGATGCTGTCGGGCCGCGGGTTCGGCCTCGGCCTCGACCTGATCAAGCCGGGCGACCGCAGGGAGGAGCTGGCGCGGGCGTTCCAGTTCTCCCGCCGCCTCTACCGCGGCATGTGGGGCGAGGACGGGCAGATGTTCGCGACCGGCCGGTCCTACAACGCGCCGCTCCTCGCGGGCACGGAGTGGCTCGACCGGTTCCACGACGAGCGCGTCGAGCTCGACGACGAGCGCAAGTCGTTCTACACCTCCTTCAACGCCACCACCCAGCTGCTGGCCTTCCTGCTGCACATGGACTGCCGGCTCGGCCTGTCGGACTCCGGCCCGTACCTGATGCCGGACGGCCGCGTGCTCATCGTCCGGGACCACTTCCTCCACGACCCGGCGTACTCCTGGTTCGAGATCTCCAGCGACCTGCCGCACGCGGTGACCCAGGCGCTGTACTTCAGCCCGCCGGAGGGCATGACGTTCACGGTCAACGACCTGTCGACCACCTTCACCGACCCGCCGGAGTACCTGCCGTACCTGTCCGCCGTCGCCGTGTACGCCCGCGACCGCTGGGACACCCCGGTCGAGCAGATCCGCAAGCTGGACGAGGCCGAGCTGGAGAAGATCACCAAGCTCAGCCGCACGAAGACGATGGAGCTGTACAAGACGTTCGGCTCCATGTCGCGGGAGGAGCTGGTCGACTACGGCGTCCAGATGTACGTGGTCGACATGGTGCTGCCGTTCCTGCGGCTGGCGGGGGTCACCGAGCGCGCCATCTCCGAGCTCGACCTGTACGGCCGCAGCCCGCTGACCCGCCAGGCCTACGACCACCTCATGGACCCGGCGACCGCGGCGGAGGTTCTGCCGCGCGTGCTGATCGGCGGCTGCGGCTTCGTCCCGGCCACCGGTGAGGACCCCCTCTCCCCCGCCCTGATCCCGACCGTCTGACCACCCCCCTTTTTGGAGAAGAGATGACCGGTTCCGCGACCGCCCCCGAGTTCGTCACCGTCGGCGAGGGCACCTCGGTGCTGCGCTCCGACGCGGTGGTGGAGGGCCCGATCAAGTGGCTCGACTCCCCCGCCGACGTCATCGCGTTCATGGAGTCGGGTGAGGCGCAGGAGAGCATCGTCCTGTCCCGCGGCGGCACCACCACCTTCATGGCGCCCGCCCTGTCGATGGGGGTGAAGGGGCTGATCACCCTGCAGGGTGCGCCGACCTCGCACCTGGGCATCCTGTCCCGCGAGTTCGGCATCCCCTGCATCATGAGCGTCACCTTCACCGAGGGCGTCGAGACCGACCGCGGCGAGATCATCCCCGCGGACGGCACGATCGTGCGCCTCGACACCAGCGGTGAGCGCGGCCGCGTGCTCGCCGCCGCCCCGGAGGCCGGGAATTGACGCAGGACGTCGTCAGCGGGGTCACCGGGCTCGGTGACCCCGCCGCCCTGCCCGGCGCGCTGACCGAGGCGCTGCGCGACCACGGCACGATCGGCCCCGGCGCCACGGTCACCGCCGCCCGCCCGGAGCCGACCGGCACCGG
>DAHVRG010000184.1 GCA_027322565.1 Georgenia sp. | reverse complement strand
CGGGGTGTGGTCGGTGTCGGGTCGCGGCGCTGTCACGCTCGTGAGTGTAGGTGTCCCCGTCACCAGGTGGTCCAGACTGGAGGGGTGAGCGACGAGGTGGAGCGGCCCGGCCCGGCGGACGAGCCGGGGCGGGAGGGGGTGGCCGTCGGCGGCTCGCCGTGGCGCGGCGAGGGCGGGCAGATCGTGCTTGCCGCGACGCCGATCGGTGACGCGGGTGACGCCCCGCCGCGGCTGGTGCGGGCCCTGGGGGAGGCCGACGTCGTCGCCGCCGAGGACACCCGCCGGCTCGTCGCGCTCGCCCGCCGGCTCGGGGTGTGGGTGCCCGGTGAGCTGGTGAGCTTCCACGAGCACAACGAGCGGGAGCGTGCGCCGCGGCTCGTCGCGCTCGCCGCCGAGGGGAAGCGGGTGCTCGTCGTCTCCGACGCCGGGATGCCGTCGGTGTCCGACCCGGGTTACCGGCTCGTCGGGGCGGCGGTGGAGGCGGACGTGCCGGTGAGCGTGCTCCCCGGCCCCAGTGCCGTGCTCACCGCCCTCGCGGTCTCCGGCCTGGCGACCGACCGGTTCTGCTTCGAGGGCTTCGTCCCGCGTCGGCCCGGAGAGCGGGACCGCGCGCTCGCGGCGCTCGCGGACGAGGCGCGGACGATGGTCTTCTTCGACTCACCGTACCGCGTCGCCGAGACGCTCGCGGCGATGGCGAAGGCGTTCGGGCCGCAGCGGCGGGCCGCGGTGTGCCGCGAGCTCACCAAGACCTACGAGGAGGTGCGCCGGGGGACGCTGGCGGAGCTCGCCGCCTGGGCGCAGGAGGGGGTGCGCGGCGAGGTGACCCTCGTCGTCGCCGGTGCCGAGCCGGCCGCGGCGTCCCCGTCGGACCACGTCGCCGAGGTCCTCGAGCGCGCGGCCGCCGGCGAACGGCTGAAGGACGCCGCAGCCGCCGTCGCGGCCCGCACCGGCCTGCGCAAGCGCGCCCTCTACCAAGCCGCCCTGGACGCCCGCAGCCCACACCCCGGCGAGAGCTGAGTTCCCGGCGAGTGCTCACTTCCCGGCGACAGGTGAGTTCCCGGCGAGAGCTCACTTCCCGGCGAGAGCTGAGTTCCCGGCGAGAGCGCACTTCCCGGCAAGAGCTCAGCTCTCACCGACCGGGCTCAGCGGACGACGATCACGGGGATCGTCGCCTCCCGGATGCACGTGGCGGCGGTGGAGCCGAGGAGGAGGCTGGTGATCTTCGACCGGCCGCGGGACCCGACGACGAGCACATCCGCGCCCCTCGCCGCCGCGATGAGTGCTCGGTCCGCGCGACCGAACACGGTGTGGGCGTGCACGGTGACCTCCGGGTGGTCCGCCGCGGCGGCCTCGCCTCGACGCTGCGTTGCGGCGAGCGTGGCGTCCTGGAGCTCGACGACGGACGGTGTGACGCCGAAGGGGACGTCGTCGGGCCGGACGGCGGTGGGGATGCTCCACGCCCGCAGCACATGGAGGGCAGTGCCCCGTCGCGCCGCCTCGGCGGCGCTGTAGCGCAGCGCCTCGAGGGCTGCGTGAGAACCGTCGTCCCCGACGAGCACGCCGCCGTCGAGGTCCACGGAGGTGTTGATACCCGCCATGGTCCAGCTCGTGTGCGTCGCGCCGTCCTCGGCCATGTCCCTACCTTATTGCTACATGCGACCATAAGGGTGGTTGCGAGTGAGGAGGACTCAATGTCGGAGCGCCGTGCACTGCTGGTCGTCGACGTCCAGCCGACCTTCTGCGAAGGGGGTGCCCTGCCCGTTCCGGGTGGGAACGACGTCGCCCGGGCGATCGCGGAGTATGCCGCCACCCACCGGGAGCGGTACGAGCTCGTCGTGACGACCCAGGACTGGCACATCGACCCGGGCCACCATTTCGCCACGCCGCCGGAGGAGCCGGACTTCGTGGACACCTGGCCGCCGCACGGCGTCGCGGGCACCGAGGAGGCCGAGCTGCACCCCGCGCTCGCGGACCTCGCGCCCGACGCATCGGTCAAGAAGGGCCAGTACACCGCGGCCTACTCCGGGTTCGAGGGCACCGACGAGGGCGGCCGCACCCTGGCGCAGATCCTCGAGGGTGTGACGGCGGTGGACGTCGTCGGGCTGGCGGAGTCGCACTGCGTCAAGGAGACGGCGCTCGACGCCGTGGGGCTGGGGATGTCGGCCCGCGTGCTCAGCGACCTCACCGCCCCGGTGACCGCCGACCAGGGCGAGCTGGCGCGCGAGCAGCTGCGCGCTGCCGGCGTGGAGATCGTCCCCTCCCGCTGACCGCGTGGAGAGCCCCCTGCTCGCTTGGAACGGGGCTCTCGCCGGGAAGTGAGCTGTCGGCGGAAGGTGGGCTCTCGGCGGGGAGGAGGGCTGGTGGTGGGGTGGACGTGGGGGAGGCAGTTTCGCGGCGCAACTAGGCTGGCCCCATGACGAGCATTCTCTCGGCGGTGGCCTGGCCCTACGCCAGCGGCCCCCGGCACATCGGACACGTGGCCGGCTTCGGCGTTCCCTCCGACGTCTTCTCCCGCTTCATGCGGATGAAGGGCCACGACGTCCTCATGGTGTCCGGCACCGACGAGCACGGCACCCCGATCCTCGTCGCGGCCGACGCCGCGGGAGTCTCCGCCCGTGAGCTCGCCGACCGCAACAACCGGCTCATCGTCGAGGACCTCGCCGCACTCGGCCTGTCCTACGACCTCTTCACCCGGACGACGACGCGCAACCACTACGCCGTCGTCCAGGAGATGTTCCGCGTCGTCCATGAGAACGGCTACATGGTCGAGCGCACGACCAAGGGCGCGATCTCCCCGTCCACCGGGCGCACGCTGCCCGACCGCTACATCGAGGGCACCTGCCCGATCTGCAAGTACCCCGGCGCCCGCGGCGACCAGTGCGACAACTGCGGCAACCAGCTCGACCCCACCGACCTCATCGACCCGCGCTCCCGGATCGACGGCGAGACCCCGGAGTTCGTCGAGACCCAGCACTTCTTCCTCGACCTGCCCGCGCTCGCCGCGGAGCTCGGCAAGTGGCTCGACGAGCGGGAGGCCTCGGGCACCTGGCGGCCCAACGTCATCCGTTTCTCGAAGAACATCCTCGCCGACATCAAGCCGCGGGCGATGACCCGCGACATCGACTGGGGCATCCCGGTCCCGCTCGACGGCTGGCGCGACCTGCCCACCAAGCGGCTGTACGTGTGGTTCGACGCCGTCATCGGCTACCTGTCCGCGTCCATCGAGTGGGCCCGCCGCACGGGGGACCCGGACGCCTGGCGCAGGTGGTGGAACGACCCGGAGGCGCTGTCCTACTACTTCATGGGCAAGGACAACATCGTCTTCCACTCCCAGATCTGGCCCGCCGAGCTGCTCGCCTACAACGGCGAGGGGGAGCGCGGCGGCGCCCCGGGTGACTACGGCGTGCTCAACCTGCCCACCGAGGTCGTCTCCAGCGAGTTCCTCACCATGGAGGGCAAGAAGTTCTCCTCCTCGCGCGGCATCGTCATCTACGTCCGCGACGTCCTCGAGCGCTACCAGCCCGACGCGCTGCGCTACTTCATCTCGGTCGCCGGCCCGGAGAACCAGGACAGCGACTTCACCTGGGCCGAGTTCGTCCGCCGCACCAACGGCGAGCTCGTCGCCGGGTGGGGCAACCTCGTCAACCGCACGGCGTCGATGATCCACAAGAACATCGGGCAGGTCCCGCCCGCAGGGGAGCTCACCGACGCCGACCAGGCCCTGCTCGCCGCGGTCGAGGCCGGCTTCGACACCGTCGGGGACCTCATCTCCCGCCACCGCCAGCGCGCCGCGATCGCCGAGGCCATGCGGCTGGTGGGCGAGGCGAACAAGTACATCACCGAGATGGAGCCCTACAAGCTCAAGGACGAGTCCCAGCAGCCGCGGCGCGACACCATCCTGCACGTCGCCGCGCAGGCGGTGAGCGACCTCAACATCATGCTCAGCCCCTTCCTCCCGCACAGCGCCAACGCCGTCGACGCCGCGATCGGCGGCACCGGCGACGTCGCACCGCTGCCCCGGGTCGAGGAGGTCGAGGACCTCGACGGCGGACCGGGCTACCCGGTCATCACCGGTGACTACACCGGCGTGCCCGCGTGGGCACGGCGCCCGGTGCGGGTCGGTGCCCCGGTCGCCAGGCCGACGCCGGTCTTCACCAAGCTCGACGACTCCGTCGTCGAGGAGGAGCTCGCCCGCCTGGGCGTCGCCCCGTGAGCGCCCGGGAGCGCGGCTGGCCGCCCGCCCCCGAGCCGCTGCCCGCCGCCGTCGTCGACAACCACACCCACTTCCCGGTCGGTGCCGACGACGACCCGGGTGTGCGCGAGGGGACCGCCCCGCTGAGCGTCGCCGAGCACGTCGCGCGCGCCGCCGCCGTCGGGGTCGACCGGATGGTCCAGGTCGGCTGCGACCTCGACACCCTCGAGGGCAGCGTCGCGCTGGCGCAGGAGCACCCGCAGATCGTCACCGCGTTGGCGATCCACCCGAACGAGGCGCCGCTGCACGCCGGCCTCCGCGAGGTCGCGCCGGACGGGCTCGACCCCGCCGTCGCGCCGCGGCACGAGACGTCCCTGGACGACGCCGTCGCCCGGGTCGCCGAGCTCGCCCGCCACGAGCGGGTGCGTGCCATCGGGGAGACCGGCCTGGACTTCTTCCGCGGCGGTGAGCGGGCCCGGGCGGTGCAGCGCGCGGCCCTCCGGGACCACATCGCGCTCGCCAAGGAGCGCGGCCTGCCGCTGCAGATCCACGACCGGGAGGCCCATGCGGCCGTCGTCGAGGTGCTGCTG
>DAHVRG010000158.1 GCA_027322565.1 Georgenia sp. | reverse complement strand
CCCGAAGTCCAGCGTCGGGTCCCGCTCACCGTCCTCGGTCAGCCCGGAGGAGCTCGCCTCCCAGGTGGACGAGTCCTCCGCCCGGTCGTCGCCGGCGCCCTCGAGCGTGGGGATGTACGGCGCCAGCGCCTCGGCCGAGGCCTCCCGGTCGATCGACACCGTGTAGGACTGCCCCTCCTCCAGAGCCGGCAGGCCCTCGAAGGTGTAGAAGCCCTCCCCGTCGGTCACCGTCGGCTCGACCAGGTTGCCGTAGACATCGGTCACCGGCTCACCATCAGGTCCGGTGAGCACCAGGACGACTCCCGGGATCCCCGGCTCGCCCTCGCCCTGCAGACCGTCACGGTCGACGTCCTCCCACACGTAGTCACCCACCGAGACCATCGGCCGCACGAACCCGAAGTCCAGCGTCGGGTCCCGCTCACCGTCCTCGGTCAGCCCGGAGGAGCTCGCCTCCCACGTGGACGAGTCCTCCGCCCGGTCCTCCCCCTCGCCCTCGAGCGTCGGGATGTACGGCGCCAGTACGTCGGCCGAGGCGTCCCGGTCGATCGACACCGTGTAGGACTGACCGTCCTCCAGGACGGGCAGGCCCTCGAAGGTGTAGAAGCCCTCCTCGTCGGTCACCGTCGGCTCCACCGGGTTGCCGTAGACGTCGGTCACCGGCTCACCGTCGGGTCCGGTCAGCACGAGGGTGACCCCGGGGATGCCCGGCTCGCCCTCGCCCTGCAGACCGTCACGGTCGGTGTCGACCCAGACGAGGTCACCGACGCTCACCTGCGGCGGCTCGGGGACGTTGAAGAACGTCACGGGTGCGGAGCTGCCGTCCTCGTCGACGGTGACGCCGACGGTCGCGTCGGACAGCTGGTAGCCCGCCGGGGGGACCGTCTCGGTCACCTCGTAGCGGCCCGGCTCGTCGACGACGACGCCCACGTCCCCGCCGTCGTCACCGGCCACCATGAGGCGCCCGTCGACGACGTAGGCGGAGTCCGTGACGACGTCACCGTCGGGGCCGCTGACCGTGAACCGGGCGTCGCGGTCGGTGATGACGACGTCCTCGTCCTCGGCGTCGACCTTCTGGACGAGCAGCGGGTAGCCGTTCGTCGGCGTGATGGTCGCCGAGGAGTTGCTCACATAGTTCGTCACCGGCACGTTCTCGGTGAACTCGGTCAGGGTGACCTTGAAGTTCACCAGGACGGGCTGCCCCTGGCGGAAGACGGTGTCCTCGCGCTGCTGGATCTCCAGCGTGCGGGTCTCCGCGCCCCACGCGGCCACGACGTCGCCGCCCATGTCGACGGTGTCACCGGGCGTCACCGCTCCGGTGTCGAGGTCGGCGTCGGCGACGAACCCGATGTACTCGAGCTCCTCCGGCAGGACGTCGGCCATCGGAATGATCGCCACCCCCTGGTACGCCCCGTGGGGGATGAGCTCGACGCGGTAGATGAACTCGTCCTGGGTGAGCTCACCATCCTCGTCGAGCTCGACGCGCAGGTTCTGCGTCCACTCACCGCTGCCGCGGTAGATGCTCTTGCGAACCTCGAGCTCGTCACCGTAGCTCGTCGCCGTGCCGGAGGCCTCAGCGTCCCAGACGATCCCGTCGTCGTCACCGCCGACGAGGCTCGCGTTGTTGACGATCGTGAGGACCTGCTTGCCCTGGACGGGGTGGGTGGGGAGCGTCAGCTCAATAGCCAGGCGCTGGGTGAGCGGCTGGTCGAGGTCGGGGCGGGCCCACTCGGGGAGGTCCTGACCGAAGGTGTCCGAGACGGTGACGACGAGGTTGCCCTCGGCGTCGACCTCGAGCTCGAAGTCGCTCCCGGTGAGCGGGCCCTGCCAGTTGTAGGTCCCGGTGATCGAGTCCCGGATCGCGTCGAGATCGCTGAGGTCGAAGACGTCCTGGTCGACGTAGTCGACGATCCGCGAGGCGCCGAGGTCGGGGACGGCGCCCGCCGCTGCGGTGAACCCGAACGGGACATCGACGGTCTGGCCCGGACGGACGTTCAGCGTCCCGCCGCTCGTCGCCTTGTCGAAGACCTCGGGGTCGGTGATGCCCTCGCGCGGGTCCATCGGCACGACGAGGCGGTGGGAGCTGTGGTCCTCCTGGACCGGCCCGTTCTCGCGGTAGTGGAAAGCGGCCTCGTTCGTTAGGCCCGTGAAGCCGATCTCGGTGTACTTCGGCCAGCCGTTCTCGGTCGGCAGGTCCTGCCGGCTGAGGCCCTCGACCGTCGTGAGCCGGGCGCTGACCTCGAACTCGTACCGCACGCCGAGGTCCTGGCCGAGGTTGAGCATGAGCTGACGGCCCACGACCTGGTAGGTGCCGACGTAGTCGTCACCGGCGAAGTCCTCCTCGCTGACGCCCTCGACGCGCTCCAGCGCGAGTCCCTCGGGGGCGACGACGGTGAGGACGTCCTGCGCCCACTCCATCTGCGCGGGGAGCTCGTCGACGACGACGACGTTGCGGTCGAGCCCGAAGTACTTGCCGGCGAAGTCGGCGAACTCGGTGAGGTCCGCGGTCAGCGTGTAGGACATGTCGAGCGGCTCGGCGAGGTCGCCGTCCTCGTCGAGGGCGACGACGACGTGGAGCGCGACGTCGCTCGACTTGCGGAACGCGGCCGCCGGGTCGGGGGCCGGGGTCTGCATCGGGTGGTCGACCGAGCGCTCCGTTGTGGCACCGTCGCCGTAGTGGAAGACGGCGGTGTTCGCCAGGCCCGTGTACCGGTACCACTCACCGTCCTGCCAGCCGTTCGGGGCGAGGTCGACGATCTGTGCCCGCACGGCGAACTCGTGCGCCAGGGTGGTGTCCCTGCCCACGTTGATGAGCAGCTGCCGGCCGCTGACGGCGTACTGGCCGACGAACTCGTCGGCGGCGAAGGACTCCGCAGTGTGCTCGCCCTCGGCCCGCGTGAGCTCCAGGCCGCCGGCGACGACCGTGAGGAAGTCGTCCTCGTCGGCGAGCCAGCTGATCTGCTCGGGGAGCACGTCGGAGATCACGACGTTGCGGTCGAGCTCGTAGCGGCCCTCGAACCCGGCGAACTGGGTGAGGTCGGCGCTCAGGGTGTAGGTGACGTCGATGGGCGCGGCCAGCGCGCCGTCGTCGTCGAGCTCGATGTCGATCGTTCCCGAGGGCTCGCTCGCCTTGCCGAACGCGGCGCCGTGGTCGGGCGTCGGCGCGGCCGGACGGTGGCCCCCGACGGTCACCGTCGCGGTGTCGGGGGTGCCGTCGATCTCGGCGGTGTTGACGAGGTCAGTGGCGAACCAGCCGCCGTCGTACTCGTCGATCGCGTCGGCCAGCGGCTGGAGCTGAGCCTCCAGGCCCTCGACGTCCGAGACGGAGGCCGAGTAGGAGATCGTCAGGTAGGAGTTCTCGGGGATGTCGAGGCCGGCGATCTGGAACGTGGAGCCGTCGACCGACACGGGCAGGTCGATCTCCCGCTCGTCCCGGTTGAGGCCGTTCTCGTCCCAGGTGACCAGCGTGGCGACGAAGCTGTCGCCGTCGAAGGCGAGGAAGTCGTCGATGGAGTCGGTGATGGTCACGCCGTCGCGGGCGTCCGCGGAGTCGATCCGGAGCGTGTAGGGGATCTCCACGCCGGTGATCGCCTCGGCGACGGTCACGGTGCCGTCCTCGGCGACGGTGACGTGCTGGTTCAGGTTCGGCGCCTGGACCGACTTGCGCTCGGAATCGGTGATCTCCGGGCGGAAGTCGTCGCCCGGCTGGCGGACGATCAGCTCGACGGTGGTCGACTGCCCCTCCAGGGACCAGGTGACGTCCCGCAGCTCGGAGCCGTCCTCCGGCTCCTCGAAGGTGAAGGTGATCGCGTACACGCCCTGCGCGGCGCTCGTGTCCATCGGGTCCTGGAAGGTGACGACCAGCTGGTCACCGTCGAGAACCGTGCTCTCGATGACCGTGTTCCCCGGCGGGACCTGCAGCGCGCTCTCCGGGATCGAGACACCCGCGGGGACGGTGATGGCCACCGAGCTACCGGGCTCCACGACGGTCGTGTCGTACTGCATCGTGACGCGGTAGGACTGTCCCGGCGCGACGACCGTGTGGCCGTCGTAGGTCTCGCCGCCGTAGTCGAGGGTGAGCGTCACGCCCCCCGCTGACACCGCCGACGCCGCACCGAGCGGCACCACCACTCCGAGGACGGCGACGGCGAAGGCCGCGACAGCGGCCAGCGCGGCCCGCCACGACCGTCGCATCCGGCCCGAGTCCGTTCGCCCCCGACGGCCCTCGAACAAGCGATCCGAATTACCCACCAGACACCCTTCCAGTTGTTTTCCGCAAGCCAGCAGGCGAGACCTGTGGCCGGGCGAACGGCGGCAGCGCAGACACGCCACCGGCCCCCACGGTCGGATGCGCGGGCGAGGGCGACGGCGCCATCGCCGGATTTCACCCCGAGATTCACCCGCCCGACGCCGGTCGGCGTGAGGTGCGCCACCAGCGCGGTGGTAGTCGGGCGTCCGACCTGTCCCGGACGCCGATGGGAGCTCACTGCGGGCAGGCCTTCGCCCACACCGTCGGGGGGTGAGGTGCGGGCGAAGGAGCATCCGACCGGGCGGGCGGCCCGACGGCGTCGTCGACCCGACCCGGCGCCGACGACTGTAGACGGGGACGGGCCGAGACCGAAGCCGTCCGGCACGGAATCACCCCCGGACTCACCCTCCCGCGCGGTCGGCGCGGCAACGGTCTCCGGGCGGGGGGACGCGCGACGACTTCACCGCCCCCCTCGTGGCGCCCACGGAAGACCCAGCCGGTGCTCTACGCTCTGGGTCGTGACCGCCGACGCTCTTTCCCGCCCCTCCTCTGAAATCGATTCCATCGCCGACGAGTACGTGACCCGCCTCGCCGCGCTGGACCCGATCACTGCGACCACCCTCGGGTTACCGGGGCACGACGACGAGATGCCCGACCTCTCGCCCGCCGGCCACCTCGGCCGCGCAGAGGCGGCCATGGAGGCGGTCGCGAAGGTCGCCGGGACCGACGCCGTCGACGACGTCGACGCGACGACGAAGGCCGCGATGGCGGAGCGCCTCGGGCTCGAGGCGGAGCTGTACATGGCGGGTGAGCTGGGCCGGGAGCTCAACGTCATCAGCTCCCCCGTCCAGCAGCTGCGCGAGGTCTTCGACCTCATGGCTACCGACACCGTCGAGGACTGGGAGACCATCGCCCGGCGGATGGCCGCACTCCCCGAGGCCCTCTCCGGGTACCAGGAGTCGCTCCGGGCCGCGGCGGCCGAGGGGAAGGTCCCGGCGGTGCGGCAGGTGGAGGCGTGCATCGCGCAGGCCGAGGAGCTCGCCGAGCCGGAGAGCTCCTTCTTCGACACGTTCGTCGCCGGCGCCCGGCCCCAGGGCGCGGAGCCGAGCGGCCCACTCGCCGAGGAGCTCCTCGCCGGTGCCGCCGCCGCCCGCCGCGCCTACGGCGAGCTGGCGGTGATGCTGCGCACGGAGCTGGCGCCGCGCGCCACGCCGCGGGACGCCGTCGGCCGCGAACGCTACGAGCTGTGGTCGCGCTACTTCCTCGGCGCGAGCATCGACCTCGACGAGACCTACGACTGGGGCCTGGAGGAGCTCGCCCGCGTCACCGCCGAGCAGGAGGCGGTCGCCGCCCGCCTCTACGGGCCGGGGACCACGCCGGAGGAGGCCATGGCGCGGCTCGACACCGAGCCGGAGCGGCTGCTGCACGACACCGCGGCGTTGCAGGCCTGGATGCAGGAGGCCTCCGACCGCGCCATCCGGGAGCTCGCGGACCACCAGTTCGACATCCCCGAGCCGGTGCGGCGCCTCGAGTGCCGCATCGCCCCGACCCAGACCGGCGGGATCTACTACACCGGCCCGAGTGCGGACTTCTCCCGCCCCGGCCGCATGTGGTGGTCGGTGCCGGAAGGTGTGACGACCTTCAGCACGTGGCGCGAGCTCACCACCGTCTACCACGAGGGGGTCCCGGGGCATCACCTGCAGATCGGCCAGACGGCCTACCGCTCGGGGCTGCTCAACACCTGGCGGCGGCTCGCGTGCTGGGTGAGCGGGCACGGCGAGGGCTGGGCGCTGTACGCCGAGCGGCTCATGGCCGACCTCGGCTACCTCGACGACCCGGCGGACCACCTCGGCATGCTCGACGGCCAGCGGCTGCGCGCCGCACGCGTCGTCCTCGACATCGGCGTCCACCTCGGCAAGACCGCCCCGGAGGCGTGGGGTGGCGGCGTCTGGGACGCGGCGAAGGCCTGGGAGTTCCTCCGCGCCAACGCCACCATGGACGAGGCGTTCCTCGCCTTCGAGCTCGACCGGTACCTCGGGTGGCCGGCGCAGGCGCCGTCGTACAAGGTCGGCCAGCGGCTCTGGGAGCAGCTGCGCGACGCCGCGCGGGACCAGGCGCAGGCCCGCGGCGAGTCTTTCGACCTGCGAGCCTTCCACCGGCGGGCCCTGGACATCGGCTCCGTCGGCCTGGACGTCCTACGCACGGCGATTCTCGGCCGGAACGAGGACGCCCTCCGCGACTAGCGTCGCTCGGCGCTGCCCTCCGCACGCCCCCCACCCCCCGTGCTCCGTGTGCCCGTCGGTGAACCGTGTGCCCGGTAGGGCGCCCGCACGGTTGCACCAGCGGGCACACGGTCGCGGAAGGAGCGGGCGCGGGAGGGGCGGCTCACTTCGCGGG
Organism: Georgenia sp.; assembly: GCA_027322565.1. Classification (GTDB taxonomy): domain Bacteria; phylum Actinomycetota; class Actinomycetes; order Actinomycetales; family Actinomycetaceae; genus Oceanitalea. The sequence continues at coordinate 712 of DAHVRG010000158.1, read as the reverse complement.
CGCCGCCTCCCGACCCTCCCGTAGGGTCGCCTCCCGTGAGACTGGTCCTCGCCTCCGCCTCCCCCGCCCGGCTCGCCACCCTCCGCGCCGCCGGGATCGACCCCGTGGTCGTCGTCTCCGACGTCGACGAACCGGCCGTGCTCCGGGAAGCCGGCGATGCGGCCCGCCCCACCGAGCAGGTGCTGCTCCTCGCGCGCGCGAAGGCCCGCGACGTGGCCGCGCGCGCCGAGGCCCAGGACGCCGTCGTCGTCGGCTGCGACTCGATGCTCGAGCTCGACGACGCGGTCCACGGGAAGCCCGCAAACGCCGACGAGGCGGTCGCCCGGTGGCGCCGCATGCGCGGGCGCAGCGGCATGCTGCACACCGGCCACTGGCTTGTCGACACACGCGGCCCCCGGCCCCGCGAGACGGGTGGCGTCTCCTCCACGACGGTGCACTTCGCGGACCTGAGCGACGCCGAGATCGCGGCCTACGTCGCCACGGGCGAGCCGCTCGCCGTGGCCGGCGCCTTCACCGTCGACGGGCTGGGCGGCCCGTTCGTCCGGCGGGTCGAGGGCGACCACCACGGCGTGGTGGGGATCAGCCTGCCCCTGCTGCGCGAGCTCCTCGGCGAGCTCGGCGTGCAGGTCACCGACCTGTGGCGCGGGTGACGTCCGGCCAGCGCGCCCACCGGTGGCCGTCGGCGTCGACCTCGACGACGAGCGCGTCCGCC
>DAHVRG010000155.1 GCA_027322565.1 Georgenia sp. | reverse complement strand
CCCGGTGGGTCACCGTCGCGGTGAGCGTGGCCGTCGCGTCCTCCTCGTCGGGCGCGGGGCGGAACACCTGGCCGGTCTCGGTGACGACGGTCGGGTCGCTCGAGGTCCAGGTGAGTCCCGGGAAGCTCGGCAGGGTGAGGTTCTCGGTGAGCGCGCTGGTGTCCGGCAGGGTGACGGCGTCCATCATCTCGGCGAGGTTGTCGGCCGCGAGGTCGGAGGCCAGCGCGGCGATCTCGGAACCCGGCAGCGCCGCGGAGTAGACGCGGAAGTCCTTGACGATGCCGCGGAACTGTGCGGGCCGCCCCGAGTCGACGGGCGAGCGGCCGATGAAGGCCGAGGGGGCGGTGATGTCACCCGGGCGGAGGGTGACCGAGTCGTCGGTGCCGACGAGGACCCCGTCCTCGTAGAGGCGCATGGTGCCGGGCGACGTGGCGTCGCCGCCCTCGATCGTCACCGCGACGTGCGTCCAGGTCTCCCGAGTGAGGCCGTGGGTCCCCCCGACCGCGTGGGTTGCCTCGCCGTCCGGGCCGGTGAACGTCACCTCGTGCCGGGCGAAGATGGCGTTGTCGTTGCCGGGGTGGGCGCTGAGCTGACCGCCGGCCTCGGAGCTGAGACCGAAGGAGTACATCGGTGCCCCCGGGGCGGTGCCCATCGCGCGGACGTCGAAGGCGATCGTCACGTCGTCGAGACCGCCGAGCAGGGAGTCGGGCAGCTTGACGGCCGGCGTGGTGCCGGACCCGCCGGGCAGGTAGAGCCCGCGGCCCGACTGCCACTGCGCGGTGCCGGCGGCGTTGTCGACGACCTCCGCGTTCCGGTCGTTGCCCGAGACGTCGGCGACGACGGTGCCGCTCGTCTCGTCGAGTGGGTAGTGGGCGACGAGCCGGTCGTCGCTCGAGCCGGTGACCGGCTCGGACGACGCGGGTGCCGCCACGGCCCCGAACGTCAGCGTCAGTGCCGCGACTGCACCCACCGTTCGGATTCGTGCACGTGCAGGTGGACTGGTGGACATGGGTGAGGACCCTCCTCGGTCTGCGCGGCGGCGTCGCCGCGGTGCTACTGCTGCTGTGCCCGTCTCGGGTGGTCTACCCGGTGGCGTGCGCGGGCCGGTCGCCCTAGGTGCGGGCGTGTCGTCGCGCGGGCGCGTCGCGGTGCGGTCGCACCGCTCGGCGAGGCGTGGCGCCCGAGAGCAGGACAGGGGCTCGTGGCTCCCACAGACCTCCTCGTCAGCCGTTCCGGTCGTTCCGGGTGCGCGAGACAGACGTCGTCCCGGGCTCGCAGTGACGGACGTTAACGCTCACATAATGCCACAGTCAAGTATCGGCCGGGAGAACCTATGGGCCGTGTCGTCAGGGACGTGCGGCGAACGCCTCGAGCAGCGAGGAGTCCCCGGAGACGATGATCGTGTCCCCCGGGTGGATCCGGGTCTCCTCGGTGGCGTACTCGAAGGCCTCGCCGGGTGACTTCACGCCGAGGACGGTGACCCCGTACTTCGCCCGGATCCGGGACTCCCCGATGGTGAACCCCTGGGTCTCCCGCGGGGGCCGCATCTTGACGATGGTGAAGCCGTCCTCCATCTCGATGTAGTCGAGCATCCGGCCGGTGACCATGTGGGCCACGCGCTGGCCCGCGTCGTGCTCCGGGTAGACGACGTGGTGCGCCCCGATCCGCCGCAGGATGCGTCCGTGCTCGGCCGACGTCGCCTTGGCCCAGATCTGCGGCACCTCCATGTCGACGAGGTTGGCGGTGATGAGCACGCTCGCCTCCAGCGACGTGCCGACCCCGACGACGACGACGGAGAAGTCCTGGGCGCCGAGCTGCTCGAGGGCGTCGGGGTTGGTCGCGTCGGCCTCGATGATCGGCAGCCGCCCCGACCACTGGGAGACGAGGTGCTCGTCCTTCTCCACGGCGAGCACCTCCCGCCCGAGGTCCTCGAGGGTGGCCGCCAGGGCACCGCCGAAGCGGCCGAGCCCGATGACGAGCACCGCGCTCGCGCGGGGGAGCTTGCTCTGCGCCATGTGCGCCTTCCTTCCCGTACCGGTCCGTTCCTGAAGTGTGCCCCCGTCAGCCGACGATCGGTGGCTCGGACGGCATCCGGATCACCCGGCGGCGCTGCCGCACCGCGAGCGCCGCGGCCAGGGTGATGGTCCCGAGCCGGCCCGCGAACATGAGCGCCGCGAGCACGTACTTCGCGGCGTTCGGCAGGTCGGGGGTGATCCCGGTGCTCAGCCCCACCGTGGCGAAGGCCGAGATCGCCTCGAACAGGACGACCTCGAGATGGTGGTGGGTGATCGCGAGCAGCGCCAAGGTGGCCACGCCGACGAGCGTGGCGCCGAGGAAGGCGACGGCGACGGCGAGCCGGATCGTCGTCGTGCCCACGCGCCGCCCGAAGGCCTCGGCGTCCCGGTCGCCCCGTGCCTCGGCGACGATGGCGAGCACGAGGACGGCGAACGTCGTCACCTTGATCCCTCCGGCCGTGGACGCCGAGCCGCCGCCGACGAACATGAGCGCGTCCTGGAGGAACCACGTCGTGTCGCTCATGTCGGCGACCTCGACCGTCGTCAGCCCCGACGAGCGGGCGTTCACCCCGGCGAGCAGGGAGGCGAGCACCCGGTCCGCCACCGGCAGCTCCCCGAGCGTCGCCGCGTTGCCCCACTCGAAGAGCGCGAAGCCCAGCGCCCCGCCCACCGCGAGGAGCGCGTAGGTGACGAGCGTGAGTTTGGAGTGCAGCGACAGCCCGCGGGTGCGGCGGGCCCGCTCGGCGAGGTTGAGGATGACCGGGAAGCCCAGCGCGCCGATGGCGCCGCCGAGGATGATCGGCAGGCACATCCACCAGTCCCCGACGAACGGGGCCAGCCCGCCCTCCAGGACGACGAACCCGGCGTTGTTGAAGATCGACACCGCCATGAAGACGGCATGCCACAGGGCCGGCCCGAACGGCTCCCCGAGGACGAGGAAGCGGGGGAGGAGGACGAGGGTGAGGACGAGCTCGACCGCCACCGAGGCGACGACGACGGCGCGCACGAGGGTGCCGACCTCGCCGAGCCGGGTGGTGCCGGTCTCGGAGGCCGCGAGCAGCCGCTGCGTCAGCCCGATCCGCCGGGAGACGGCCAGCCCGAGGATCGAGGCGAGCGTCATCACCCCCAGGCCGCCGATCTTCACGGCGACCGCGATGACGACCTGCCCGAACCCCGACCAGTGGGTCGCCGTGGGCACCGTCTCCAGGCCGGTGACGCACACCGCCGAGACCGCGGTGAACAGGGCGTCGACGAGGCCGGCGCGCTCCCCGCTGCGGGTGGCGGCGGGCAGCGAGAGGAGCGCGGTGACGACTGCGACGATGCCGGCGAACACGAGGAGTGCGAGCCGCGCGGGGGAGTGCCGCGCGACGTGGTCGACCGCGTCGCGCACCGCACCCAGGACGCGGGCCGGCAGGCGCGGCCCGCGGTCCGTCGTCCCAGCGGTCACGGCCACACCTTGCCACGCCCGGGCCCGCGCTACCGTGGCGGCATGCCCAGACCCCTGCTCCTGTGGAGCGAGGAGCTGCTCGAGTACAACTTCGGCGCAGGGCACCCGATGGCGCCCCTGCGCCTCTCGCTGACCCACCGGCTGCTCGGCGACCTCGGCGTGCTCGACGCCTTCGACGTCCAGCCGGTCGAGGCCGCCGCCGACGACGCGCTCCTGCGGGTGCACGAGGAGGACTACCTCGCCGCCGTCCGGGCCGCGGGGCAGGGGCGGCCCGACCCGGCACGGGGCCTGGGCGAGCAGGACAACCCGATCTTCGCGCACATCCACGAGGCCGGTGCCCGGGTCGTGGGCGCGACGCTCGCCGCAGCGACGTCGGTGTGGGAGGGGAGGGCCTCCCGGGCGCTGAGCCTCGCCGGCGGGATGCACCACGCCATGCCCTCGCGCGCCTCGGGCTTCTGCGTCTACAACGACCTCGCCGTCGCGATCGCCGCCGTGCTCGCTGCCGGTGCCGAGCGGGTGGCGTACGTCGACCTCGACGCACACCACGGCGACGGGGTCGAGCGGGTGTTCTGGGACGACGACCGGGTGCTCACCATCTCGGTGCACCAGCACCCCGGAACGCTGTTCCCCGGGACCGGCTACGCGCAGGACGTCGGCGGGCCGGGGGCGCGGGGTACCGCGGTCAACGTCGCGCTGCCCCCGCAGACGGGTGACGGCGCCTGGCTCCGGGTGATCGACGCCGTCGTCGCGCCCCTCGTCGAGGAGTTCCGGCCCCAGCTGCTCATCACCCAGCACGGCTGCGACGCGCACCGGCTCGACCCGCTCGCCGAGCTCACCGTCTCGGTCGACGCCCAGCGGGAGGCCGCCATCCTCATGGCCGCGCTCGCCGACGAGCACGCGGCGGGCCGGTGGGTCGCCACCGGGGGCGGCGGCTACGAGGTCGTCAGCGTCGTGCCCAGGGTATGGACGCACCTGGCGGCGGTGGTCGCGGGCCGGCCGCTCGCCCCGGCGACGCCCGTGCCGGAGTCGTGGCGGCGCGGCATCGCGGCGCTCTCCGACGTCGACGCGCCCCTGACGATGAGCGACGACGCCGCCGGCACCTTCCGGCCGTGGTCGGCGGGCTATAACCCGGACGACCCGGTCGACCGGGCCGTCATGGCCACCCGCGGGGCAGTGTTCCCGTGGCACGGTCTGGACCCGCTGCACTTCTAGCGGACGTTTCCCAAAACGGGCGCTAGGCTCTAGAGTTCCAGCGTATCTCCGCGCGATGCGCGCCCGGACGACACAGGTAGGTGGACATGGCCGAGCAGCAGGCCCCGCGGTTCCTCACGGTGGCCGAGGTTGCCGAGCTCCTCCGCGTGTCGAAGATGACGGTCTACCGGATGGTCCACGCCGGTGACATCCCGGCGGTCCGCGTCGGACGGTCCTTCCGGGTGCCCCAGCTCGCGGTCGAGGAGATGCTCAGCACGGGGATCGGCGACTGGACCCCGGAGAGCCACGCGCGTTGAACGCGCCCCAGCTCCTCGGGTACGAGACGATCGCGCGATGGCTCCCCCGCGCACCCTGCTCGTCGTCCTCGCCGGCGGCGCGGGCTCGCGCCTCGAGACGCTCACCGAGGCGCGGGCGAAACCGGCCCTGCGGTTCGGGGGGAGCCATCGGCTCATCGACTTCCCGATCTCGCACGCCGCCAACAGCGGGATCACCGACGTGTGGGTGATCGAGCAGTTCGAGCCGGAGTCGATCACCGAGCACCTCGCCGGCGGCCGGCCGTGGGACCTCGACCGCTCCCGGGGCGGTCTCATGGTGCTCGGTCCTCACCGCGGTGACGAACGCGAGGGCTGGCACAGCGGGACGGCGGACGCGCTGTGGCGCAAGGCCGACCGCATCCGCGACCACGCCCCGGAGGTCGTCCTCGTCGCGTCCGCGGACGCGGTCTACCGGATGGACTACGCCGACGTCGTCGCCCACCACCTCGCCGCCGACGCCGAGGTCACCATGGTCACCACCCGGCACGACGGCGACGTCAGCCGGTACGGGGTCGTCGTCACCGACGGCGGCCGGGTCACCGACTACGTGCTCAAGCCGCAGGACCCGCCCTCGCAGGTCGTCACCACCGAGGTCTTCGCCTTCGACCCTGCCGCCCTGCTCGGGAGCCTCGAGTCCGTGGCGGCCGCCGCGGGTGACGGCGAGGAGGGCCTCGGGGACCTGGGGGAGCGGCTGCTGCCCGCAATGGTCGAGCGCGGTGGTGCCGCAGAGCTCCGGCACACCGGGTACTGGCAGGACGTCGGCACCGTCGACGCCTACTGGCGCTCGCACATGGAGCTGCTCGAGCAGCCGCCCTTCGCCCTCGACGACCCCGCGTGGCCGATCCGCACCCGGGCGCTGCGGCACACCGGGGCGCGCGTCCACTCCGCGGGTCGCGTCGAGGACTCGCTGCTCGCCGCCGGCGTCGTCGTCGAGGGGCTCGTGCAGCGGAGCGTCCTCTCACCCGGCGTGCAGGTCGCGCCCGGCGCGGAGGTCGTCGACTCCGTCCTCCTCGACGACGTGCGGGTGGGACCCGGTGCCCGGGTGTGCCGGAGCGTCGTCGACGAGGCCGCCCGCATCCGCGGCCGCGCCGAGGTGGGCGGTGGCAAGGAGGACGACGAGGTGGCGCTCGTCGGTGCCCGCAGCGTGGTCCACCCGCGCAAGCGGGTCCCGCCGGGCGGCCGCTACCCGGAGTGACCGGGCTCACGTCGCGATGGCGGACGTCCCCGCACCGCGACGACCCGGGCGAGACTGTAGACTCGCCGCGTTCTGCGTGTAGTCCCGTGCTGCGCGCGCCACCCGTTCAGGCTCGACCAGCACTGCGAGGTTCCATGGGCTCTGTCATCAAGAAGCGCCGTAAGCGCATGTCGAAGAAGAAGCACCGCAAGCTGCTTCGCAAGACGCGAC
>DAHVRG010000142.1 GCA_027322565.1 Georgenia sp. | reverse complement strand
GCACGACTACCCCAGCCCGCTCGCCGGCTTCCGCGCCTACCTCAAGGACCACCGCGAGGACACCATCCTCACCGTCCGGGGGCTGCCCGACGGCGCCCCGCTGCGCCTCGCCACGATGGACGCCTACGACGGCACGGTGTGGGCGGTCGCCGGCGGCGAGCACCACAGTGCCGCCGGCTCGGGGGCGTTCACCCGGATCGGGGAGCGGGTCGAGGAGGACGTCCCGGACGACGCCGTCACCGTCGAGGTCGAGGTCGGCGAGTACTCCGGGGTGTGGCTCCCGACGGTGGGCCGCACCTACGACATCGAGCTCGCCGGCCCGGACGCCGCCGAGACCGAGCGCAACCTGTACTTCAACCGGGCCTCCGCCACCGGCATCCTCACGACCGGCCTGCGGGCCGGGGACCGCTACACGCTGCTCGCCACCCCCACGGTGGCGCCCCCCGTCAGCGCCCTCGAGGGCGCCCCGCTCGCGCGGGTCGACCAGCCCGAGCTCTCCGGCGTCCCGGAGCAGGTCGTCGCCGAGGCCTCCGCGATGGTCGCTGCCGCCGAGACCCCGCTCGCCCGGGTGCAGGCCATCGTCTCCTCCCTCCAGGACGGGTACTTCTCCCACGGGCTCGAGGGCGACGCCCCGTCCCTCGCCGGCCACGGTGCCGCCCGCCTGGCCGCCATGGTGGGTGAGGAGGCGATGATCGGTGACGCGGAGCAGTACGCCGCGCTCGCGGGCCTCCTCGGCCGGGCCGTGGGACTGCCCACCCGCGTCGTCATGGGCTTCGCGCCCGAACCCGGGACGGGCTCCGGGCCGGTCGAGGTGACCGGTGACGACGTCACGGCGTGGGTCGAGGTCGCGTTCGAGGACCACGGCTGGGTCCCCTTCCACCCGACCCCCGACGAGGACCGCATCCCCCAGGTCGAGGAGCCCGAGCCGCAGGACCGGCCCCAGCCCCAGGTGCTGCAGCCTCCGCCGCCCGCACCGGAGCCGCCCGAGGCACCGCCGATGGACCGCGACGACGTCGACGCCGACGAGGAGGAGATCGAGGAGGAGACCGGCCCGGACCACCTCCTGCTCATCGTCCTCGCGGCCGGGGTCCCGCTGGTCCTCCTCGTCCTGCCGATCGCGCTCGTCGTGCTGCTCAAGGTGCTGCGCCGGCGCCGCCGCCGCAGGAGGGGGAGCGGCTCGGGACGGGTGAGCGGCGGCTGGGCCGAGGTCGTGGACCGGGCCCGTGACCTCGGCGTGCCGGTGAGCACGGCCGCCACCCGCAACGAGCAGGCCGGCGAGCTCGAGGCCGGGCTCGCCCACGGGCACAGCACGCGTCGTCGGCGCGCCCGCCCGGTCGACGTCAGCGGGCTCGACACCACCTCGCTCGCCCGCCACGCGGACGCCGGCGTCTTCGGGCCGGTGCTGCCGGACGAGACTGCCGTCGCGCACTACTGGCGGCACGTGGAGTCCACCGAGCGCCGGCTCAGGCAGGCCGTCGGCCGCCGCCGCTGGCTACGCTCCCGGATCGCGACCACCTCCCTGCGGAAGGGCCGTCGATGAGGATAAAGCTCACCCTGCTGCGCACCGCCGCGGACCCCGCCGACCTCGCCGTGACCGTCGACGGCACCGCGACCGTCGCCGACCTCGCGCGCAGCCTGGCGGAGACCGACCCGGTCCCCACCTACCTGTCGGAGCCCGAGCTGCGTGACCTCACGCTCCGGGTCCACGGCACACCGGGCACGGACGACCGGTCCACCCGGCTGCTCCTCCCCGAGGACGTCGCGGCCGAGACGGTGCGCTCCGGCTCCGTCGTCTCGCTCGCCCAGGCCAGCCGCTACGACGGCAGCGGGGGCGACCTGCCGCCCGCCGCCCGGCTCACCGTCGTCGACGGCCCCGACGCCGGGCTCGAGGTGACCCTGCCGGAGGGCACCTCGATCATCGGCCGCGGGAAGGGCTGCGACGTGCGGCTCTCCGACCCGACCGTGTCCAAGGAGCACGCCCGCCTGGCCGTCACCGACATCGTCGAGATCGTCGACCTGCGCAGCGCCAACGGACTGCTCATGGGCGACGGCCTGGTCCAGCGCGCCGCGCTGCTCCCCGAGGACACCGTCACCCTCGGCGACACGACGATCCGGGTGACCCGCATCGCCGCCAGCCGGCACGCCCCGCCCGGTGCCGCGCACGTGGAGTTCAACCGCTCCCCGCGGCTGGCCCCCGTCTACGAGGGGGAGGAGCGGGAGGCACCCAAGCCGCCCGAGCCGCCGAAGCCGGCGAAGTTCCCCATCGTCATGCTCGTCATCCCGCTCATGATGGCGCCGGTCTTCATGCTCGTCGGGCGCGGCCTGCTCGGCATGGTCTTCATGGCGATGATGCCGCTCATGGTCGTCGGCAACTACATCGACAAGCGGGTGACCGGGAAGCGGGAGTACCGCGCCGCCATCGAGCAGTTCCAGGAGTCCGTCGACCACCTGCGCACCGAGCTGGAGTCCGAGCGGGAGCGCGAGCGCACCACCCGGCTGGCGGAGTCGCCGGCCGTCCAGGACGTCCGTGCCGCCGCTCTCGGCCTCGAGCCGCTGCTGTGGACCCGCCGCCCCGAGCACGACGCCTACCTCGACCTGCGCCTCGGGCTGGGCACGCTGCCCTCCCGCAACAGCGTCAAGCTGCCCGCCCGCAACGACGCCATCCCCGAGCACTGGGACCTGGTCGCCGCGCTGCGGGAGGACTTCCGCGACGTCGAGGGCGTCCCCGCCACCGTCCAGCTGCGCGAGAGCGGCGCCCTCGGGCTCGCCGGGCCCCGGCACGTGCTCGACGACGTCGCCCGGGCGGCGGTCACCCAGCTCGTCACCCTCCACTCACCGGCCGAGCTCGTCCTCACCGTCGCG
>DAHVRG010000161.1 GCA_027322565.1 Georgenia sp. | reverse complement strand
GGGCGAGCACCTCGACCCGGCGACCGCCGACCGGCTCATCGGGGACCTGCTCGCCACCCGCGACAGCGGCCGTGGGGTGCTCCTCGTCACCCACCGCCTCGCCCCGCTCGCGGCAGCCGACGAGGTCGTCGTGCTCGACGGCGGCGAGGGGGGCCACGGACCGGCTACCGTGCTCGCCAGAGGGACTCACGCCGACCTCTGCCAGACCCTGCCGTCCTACCGGTGGGCGGTGGAGCAGGAGCGGCGATGAGCACGACCAGGCGAGAAGGGACCGTGATGCCGACCCCCGAGGCACGCGCCAGGCTGCTCCGCGAGGCGATCGCGCTCACCGCGAGCCTCGACCTCGACACGGTGCTCCAGGGCTTCGTCGACAGCGCGGCGAGCCTCACCGGTGCCCGGTACACCGCACTCGCCGTGCTCGACAACCGCGGCGAGACCGCGAACTTCGTCCACCACGGCGTCAACGAGGAGAACGCCCGCCGCCTCGGGCACGCCCCGCACGGGCACGGCGTCTTCGCCCACATCCCCAACGAGGGCCACCTCCTCCTCGAGTCGATCGCCGACCACCCCGCCTTCGGCGGCTGGCCCGAGGGCCACCCCGCGATGGAGTCCTTCCTCGGCGTCCCGGTGCGGATCCGCGAGCAGGTCTTCGGCCGGCTCTACCTCGCCGACAAGCCCGGCGGCTTCACCGAGGAGGACGCCCGCGCGATGGAGCAGCTCGCCTCCGCGGCCGCCGTCGCGGTGGTCAACGCCCAGCGCTATGCCGACGCCCTGGACCGCGAGCGCTGGGTGCGCGTCAGCCAGGAGATCACCATCCAGCTGCTCTCGGGCACCGAGGAGGAGGAGGCGCTGGAGATGATCGCCGCCCGGGTGCGGGAGGTGGCGCGTGCGGACGCCGCGCTCATCGTCCTGCCCTCGGTCGGCGACACCTGGATGTGCGAGATCGCCGACGGTGTCGGCGCCTCCGACGTCATCGGCGCGGTGTTCCCGCAGGAGGGGCGGGCCCGGACGGTCATCGCCCACGGGGTGGGCATGATCGTCGACTCCATGTCCCGCGCCCGGTCGCTGCGGGTACCGCAGCTCGCCCGCTACGGGCCGGCGCTCTACGCCCCGATGATGGTCCAGGGCACCGGCAAGGGTGTGCTCATCCTCCTGCGCCTCCAGGGCGGCGCCGAGTTCACGCCGTCGGAGCTGGAGATCGCCGAGGCCGTGGCCGCTCAGGCCGCCGTCGCGCTCGAGCTCGCCGCCGCCCGGCACGCCGAGGACGTCCGCGCCCTCCTGGACGAGCGGCAGCGCATCTCCCGCGACCTGCACGACCTGGCGATCCAGCAGCTCTTCGCCACCGGTATGCAGCTGGAGAGCGCCCGCAAGACGACGGCCGACGACCCGGCGACCGCCTGGGTCGCCGACCTCCTCGAGTCGGCCCTGACGAGCGTGGACGAGAGCGTGCGGCAGATCCGCTCGATCGTCCACTCGCTGCGGGAGCGGGACGAGACCGTGGGCCTCGTCGAGCGGCTGCGCCGGGAGACCTCGCTCGCCCGCACCGGCCTGAGCTTCGCGCCCTCCCTCGTCATCTCCGTCGACGGGCGGGACGTACGGGACGGCGACGACCTCGCAGCCAGACCGACCGGCCTGTCCCCCGCCGCCCAGCTCGACGCCCGGATCGACGACGACATCGCCGACGACGTCGTCGCCGTCGTCCGCGAAGGGCTGGCCAACGCGGCCCGCCACGCCCGTGCCTCCTCGGTCCAGGTGCGGGTGGCGCTGCGCGGCTCGGGGCCGACCGGGCGGGTGTCGGTCGAGGTCGAGGACGACGGCGTGGGCGTGGACCGCACCTCGACCCGCCGTTCCGGCCTGGACAACCTCGCGGTGCGCGCGCGGCGCCACGGCGGCACCTTCTCCCTCGGCCGGACCGAGTCCGGTGAGGGCGCGCTGCTCTCCTGGCAGGTGCCGCTGACGTAGCACGCGCACCCGAACGGCGGCTGTTCACCACCCGTCCCCGGCTCACCTCGTGTATCTTGACATCAAGTATCTTGATGGCGAGATAGCTGGAGCAGGCCATGCCCCACTGGGACCCGACGCAGTACGCCGTCTTCGCCGACGACCGCTCCCGCCCGTTCGACGACCTGCTCGCCCGTGTCGCCGCCGCCGACCCGTGGACGATCGTCGACCTCGGCTGCGGGACGGGTGAGCTGACTGCGACCCTTCTCGACCGCTGGCCGTCCGCAGAGGTCATCGGGGTCGACTCCTCCCCCGAGATGCTCGTGGCGGCCCTCCCGCGCGCCCGGACCAGCCCCGACGGCGGCCGGCTGCGCTTCGAGGAGGCGGACCTGCGCGACTGGGTGGCCCGCCGGAGCGAGCTGAGCTGCGACGTCGTCGTGAGCAACGCGGCCCTCCAGTGGGTGCCGGACCACCTCGCCCTCATGCCGGCGCTCGTCCGCGTGCTCTCGCCCGGCGGCTGGCTCGCCGTCCAGATCCCCGGCAACCACGACTCGCCGAGCCACGAGCTCCTCCGCGAACTCGCCGCCACGGAGCCCTACGCCCCGTACGTCGGTGCCGCCGCCCGCCGCCCTCCGACGCCGGGACCCGCGGACTACCTCGAGGCGCTCAGTGCCCTCGGCTGCGCCGTCGACACCTGGGAGACGACGTACTTCCACGTGCTCGCCGGACGCGACCCGGTGTGGGAGTGGATCAGCGGGACGGGCGCACGTCCCGTGCTCCAGGCGCTGCCCGAGGACCTCCGAGCGGAGTTCACGGCCGAGTACCAGGCTCGGCTGCGCGTCGCGTACCCCGCCGCGGAGCACGGGACCACCCTGCCCTTCCGGCGGGTCTTCGCCGTCGCCCGGCGCACCTGACGCCCGCGAGAGGCACCGGGGGCAGCGGGTCAGCTGCTGCGCCAGCCCTTGGCGCGCTGCCCCGCCACCCACGCCGCGGCCTGGGTACGGCGCTGCAGCCCCATCTTCGCGAGCAGCGAGGTGATGTGGTTCTTCACCGTCTTCTCCGCGACGCCGAGCCGCTCCCCGATCTCCCGGTTGGACAGGCCGTCACCGATGAGGTCGAGGACCCGGCGCTCGGAGGGCGTGAGGTCGGCAGTGGGGTCGTCGTGGTCGGCGCGCCGCCGGGTGACGGTGCGCTCGTCGAGCAGGGTGCGTCCGGCGGCCACCGCCTTGATGACGTCGGCGATCTCCGCACCGCGCACCGTCTTGAGGAGATAGGCACGCGCCCCGACCTCGAGGGCCTCGGCGAGCGCGTCGTCGTCGTCGAAGGACGTGAGCACGATCGAGCGCGCCTCGGGCACCTCCTGGGCGAGCCGGCGGATGATGTCGATGCCCGTGCCGTCCGGGAGCTGGAGGTCGACGAGGAGGATGTCCGGCCGCACGAGGGCGGCGCGGCGGATGGTCTCCGCGACCGAGCCGGCCTCGGCGACCACGGTCAGGCCCTCGGCCCGGTCGACGACCTCGGCGATGCCGCGACGCACCACCTCGTGGTCGTCGATGATCATCACCCGGATGTCATGCGGGCCGGTCGAACTCTCCACGGTGCTCACGTCCCCGACCTTAGCGCCCCGCCCGGGAGCGGGAGCCGTCACCGCGCAGCGACGTACCCTCGGTCGGGTGACCACCACCCGGCCGGACCCGCACGCCGTCGTCCAGGCGCTCCGCGTACACGTCGCCTCCGGCGCGACCCGTTCCCTCTCCTGGCGTCTCGACCAGCTGGACCGGCTCGCCGGCCTCCTCACCGACAACGCCCGCGAGCTCGAGGCGGCGCTGGCCTGCGATCTGGGGAGCTCCCCCACGGAGGGCTACCTCACCGAGATCGGGGTCCTCCTGGAGGAGATCCGGTACACCCGCCGCCACCTGCGGACCTGGCTGGCGCCCCGGCGGGTGCACGTGCCCTGGCAGTACCGCCCGGCGCGGGCGTCGATCGTGCTGGAGCCGCTCGGGGTGGTCCTCGTCATCGCCCCGTGGAACTACCCGGTGCTCCTCCTGCTCAGCCCGCTCGTCGGTGCGCTCGCCGCGGGCAACACCGCCGTCCTCAAGCCGTCGGAGCTGGCGCCGGCCACCGCGGCCGCGCTCGAGCGGCTCGTCCCCCTCTACCTCCCGGGCGTGGCGGTCGTCACCGGCGGTGCGGAGCGCACCACCGAACTGCTCCGCGAGCGCTTCGACCACATCGTCTACACGGGCGGCAGCCGCGTCGGGCGGATCGTCATGGAGGCGGCAGCGCGGCACCTCACCCCCGTGACCCTCGAGCTCGGGGGCAAGTCACCCGCCTGGGTGGACTCCACCACCGACCTGGCCGCCGCGGCGCGCCGGATCGCCTGGGGCAAGCTCGTCAACGCCGGTCAGACGTGCGTCGCCCCCGACCACGTCCTCGCGCCGCCCGACGTCGCCCGGGACCTCGAACCGCTGCTGGCCCGGGAGATCACCCGGATGTACGGCCCGGACCCGTCGCGTAGCCCCGACTTCGGGCGCATCGTGTCCCGGGAGCACGCCGCACGGCTCGTCCGGCTCGTGGAGGAGTCGGTGGCGCACGGTGCCCGCGTCGTCGTCGGCGGGGAGGCCGACGTCGCCGCCCGGTTCGTCCCACCCACGGTGCTCGCCGACGTCGCACCCTCCTCCCCGGTGATGGCCGAGGAGGTCTTCGGTCCGGTCCTGCCGATCGTCCCGGTGGCGGACCTCGACGCCGCGATCGACCTCGTCCGGGGCGGCGAGAAGCCCCTGGCCCTGTACGCCTTCACCACCGACGAGCACGCGCAGCAGCGGCTGGTGGCCGAGACCTCCTCGGGCGCCGTCGGGATCGACGTCCCGCTCGTCCACGCCTCCATGCCGACGCTGCCCTTCGGCGGGGTCGGCGGCTCGGGGTTCGGTGCCTACCACGGCGAGGCGTCGGTCCGGACGTTCAGCCATGCCAAGCCGGTCGTCCACAAGCGCCTGTCGCCCGACACGCTGGCGGCGATCCGGCCCCCGTTCACCCCCGCCCGGCGCTTCCTCGCCCGCCGGCTGCTCGGTCGCTGACCGGCGCGGTGCGCCCGCTCGCGGGCCCTATGGGCGCGGTGTGCGCGGCGGGCGCTGGCAGGTCGGGCAGAACGTCGACGAGCGGCCCATGAACGCCTCACGCCGCATGAGCCCGCCGCACCGGCGGCACGGCTCTCCCTCCCGCCCGTAGGCGTCGAGGGATCGGGCGAACCAGCCGCTGGCCCCCTCGACGTCGACGTAGAGCGCGTCGAAGGACGTACCGCCCACGGCGAGCGCCTCGCGCATGACGTCCTCGGCCGCGGCGAGGACCTCGACGGCGGCCCGCTGGGTGAGCTTGTCGGTGGCCCGGCGCGGGTGGAGCCTGGCCCGCCACAGCGCCTCGTCGGCGTAGATGTTCCCGATCCCGGAGACCAGCGACTGGTCGAGCAGGGCACGCTTGACCTCCGTGCGCTTGGCGCGCAGCCGGCGCGCGAGGGCCGCCCGGTCGAGCGTCGGGTCGAGCGGGTCACGGGCGATGTGCGCCGCGGGCTCGGGCAACGCGGGCAACGGGGACCCGTACCCGCCCGGGCCGCCGTCCGGCGTCGGCACGAGCTCGGCGACGAGCAGGTGCCCGAAGGTGCGCTGGTCGACGAACCACAGCTGAGTGCCGTCCTCGAGGTCGAGCTCCACGCGCAGGTGGCGGGACGGGTCCGGAGGAACGCCCGGTGCTGCGGTCGGCGGTGGTGCCGCGCCGTCGGGAGGTGGGCTCTCGCCCGGAAGTGAGCTCTCGCCGGGAAGTGGGCTCTCGCCGGGAAGTGGGCTCTCGCCGGGAAGTGAGCTGTCGCCGGGAAGTGAGCTCTCGCCGGAAAGTGGGCTGTGGGTGACGGGTGGGGCGGC
>DAHVRG010000132.1 GCA_027322565.1 Georgenia sp. | reverse complement strand
CCGGTGGAGGTGAGACGACGAGGAAGCGGCGATGAGGGAGCTCTCATCAATCGGCGGTGTCGGCCGACGGCGGGGAGTCGGGTGAGTCCACCGTGTCCGCGCTGACCGGCGTCGGCGCGGAGACCGCGGTGGGAGCACTGGGCTGGGCCGGCGCCTGGGTGCGCGCCTGCTGCGACTGCCGGCTCCGCTCCGGCGCCGGTGTGCGGGACGGTTCCTGCGCAGGCTCCTGCCTGCGGGTCTCGCCCGCCGGAGCGTCGGGGGTGGCGGCCGTCTGTGCCGTCGTCGCGCTCCGTGGGTCCGGGGACGCCGGGTCGGTGGCGCGGGTGTCCGGGGTCGGCGCCTCCTGCGTCGGTGTCGGGGTCTCCGGGACGTCCACGCGCACCGCCGGCAGGTCGGTCTCCGCCCCGGGCGGAGCGGTGACCGCTGCGGTCGCCCAGCTCGCCGCACCGACACCGAGGATGCCGAGTGCTCCCGTCGTGACCCACCGTCGCCTGCTCATGCCGATTCCTCCTCCCGGTGCATCCACTGCACCCGACCTCAGCACAGCCGACGGAGATGAGAGCCCGAGGAGGATGAGATGAGAAGACTCTCATCCGGGAGCGTCACGCGCCGGTGAGCCAGCGCGCCGCCTCCGCGAGCCGGCCCTCGGCGTCCGCCCGCCAGTCCGTCGCGCCGCCGCGCCGGGCCCCGGCGACGAGGGAGAGCACGACGCCGGCCGCCCGGGCGTGCAGCGCCCCCGGGTCCACCCACTCGGCGCACATCTCGGTCCAGGTGCGCAGGACGGCGGGGACCTCCGGGTAGGTCAGGGGGGCGAGGTGGGGCAGCACGCTCACGTGGGCGAGGAGGCACGCGAGGTCGTCGACACGGTGCCCCGGGCCGAGGGCGTCGACGTCGAGCAGGGTGCTCACGCGCCCGTCCGTCATGAGGAGGTTCGCCTCGTAGAGGTCACCGTGGGAGGGCACGAGAGGGCCGGGGTCGGTGCGGTCCAGGGCCGCAGCGACCCCCTCGGCGAGCGCCGCGATCCGTTCGCTGTGCTCGGGGAGCACGACGCTGGCCGCATGGGCGTAGTGGCGGGCGCGTTCCGCCCAGGCCGGCCGGCGGGGCAGCCCCAGGGCCTCCTGCGGCAGGCGGTCGAGCACGGCGACGACGTCCTCCAGGACGGCACGTGCACGCGCCGTCCCCATGCCCCGGGCCAGGTCCGCAGCGAGGGAGGTCCCGGTGCCGGCGCGGATGACGAGGAGGCCGTCGTCGTCGGCGTGGAGCACCGCCGGGGCCGGGACGCCGGCCGCCGTGAGCATGCGGTGCCGGGCCTCCAGGTCGCGCAGCGTCTTGGGACGCACCACCTTGGCGTACACCTCACCGTCGGGCAGCTCCGCGCCGCGGGCCCGGACGACGGCCCGCCGCAGCGGCCGGTAGGCGAGCAGCTCGACCGCCGGGGCGTCGGGCAGACGCAGGCGGCGGGCCAGACCGGACGGGGAGCACGCGTCCGCGAGCGCCGGGAGCTCGGGGTCGGCGGGGTGACGCCACACGTGGACGACGCTGCGGCCGTTCTCGAGCCGGACGAGCCCCTCCCCCGGTTCCGCGGTGACCCGCCCGGTCGTCGCGCACAGGTAGTCGTCCGGGCCCGCGCCCCGGCTGCGCACCGTGTAGCCGACCGTGACACCGGCACCGGGCCGGTGGTGGACGGTGTGCACGCGCCAGGGTCCGAGCGTGGCACCCTCGACGGCAAGCGCCGCCTGGAGGATCTCCGCCGCCTCCGGGCCGGTGAGCAGGGCGACGTCCGCCCGCTCGGCCTGCGACACCGCCTCGTCCATGGGGACAGTCCACCACGTCCGCGCGGTGCGTGGCCGCTCTCCGGTGCGGCGGCGTGGGAGACTCGGCCCGTGCGGGACCTGACGACGTTGCCCAAGACCCACCTGCATCTGCACTTCACCGGTTCGATGCGGCCGACGACGCTCGCCGAGCTCGCGGAGGACGCCGGGATCCGGCTGCCGCCCGCCCTCCTCGACGGCCAGGCGCTGCGGGTGCCGGCGAGCGAGCGCGGCTGGTTCCGCTTCCAGCGTCTCTACGATGCGGCACGCGCCGTCGTCCGCACCGAGTACGCGATGCGGCGGATCGTGCGCGAGGCTGCCGAGGACGATGCCGCGGAGGGGTCCCGCCGGCTGGAGATCCAGGTGGACCCGACGTCTTACGCGCCGCACGTCGGTGGGCTCACGCCCGCGCTGGAGATCGTCCTCGACGAGGCACGGGCGGCGAGCCGGGACACGGGGGTCGAGGTCGGCGTCGTCGTCGCGGCGTCGCGCACCCGCCACCCGCTCGACGCCCGCACCCTCGCCCGGCTCGCGGTGCGGCACCGGGACGACGGCGTCATCGGCTTCGGGCTGAGCAACGACGAGCGGCGTGGGGACACGAGCGAGTTCGCCGCCGCCTTCTCGATCGCGCGCCGGGCGGGGCTGGCGAGCCTGCCGCACGGTGGGGAGCTGCTCGGGCCCGACCACATCCGCGACGTCCTGGCGCACCTGGGCCCCACCCGGCTCGGCCACGGGGTGCGTCTTGCCGAGGACCTGCCGCTGCTGGCGAAGGTCAACGAGGCCGGGATCGCGCTGGAGCTGGCGCCGGCGAGCAACGTGGCGCTGGGCGTCTACCCGACCGCCGCGGACGTCCCGCTGCGCACCCTGTACGAGGCGGGCGCGCAGATCGCGCTGAGCGCGGACGACCCACTCCTCTTCGTCTCCCGGCTCACCGACCAGTACCGCATCGCCCGCGAGGACCACGACATGGACGACGCCGAGCTGGCCGAGCTGGCCCGCAGCTCGGTGCGCGCGAGCCTCGCCGAGGAGAGCAGCAAGCGACGCTGGCTGGCGGAGATCGACGACTGGCTGGCCGGCCCGCCGCCGTCCTGACGCGCTACAGCGCGAGCCCGACGAGGACCGGCTCGGGCACGAGCTCGATGCCGAACCGGTGGCGCACGCCGTCCCGCACCTCGCGGGCAAGCGCGACGACGTCCGCGGCTGAGGCCTGCCCCCGGTTCGTCAACGCGAGCACGTGCTTGCCGGACAGCGCCGCGCGCTCGGGGTCGCCGTGCCCGCGCTCGAAGCCGGCCCGGGAGATCAGCCAGGCGGCGGAGGTCTTGACCAGGCCCGGGACAGCCGGTGGGCTCGCCCCGAAAGCAGGCCGGCTGCGGTCCTCGACGGGGAACCGCGGCGCGTCCGGCGGCAGCAGCGCGTCGGCCCGCTCGACGGTGAGCACGGGATTGGTGAAGAACGAGCCTGCGGACCAGGTGTCGTGGTCCGCGTCGTCGAGCACCATGCCCTTCCCTCGGCGCAGGTCGAGCACCGCCTCCCGGACCCGGGCGGCGGGTACCCGGTCGCCGAGGTCGACGTCGAGCGCGCGTGCCAGCTCGGCGTACCGCACCGGGGCGGACGACGTGCCGAGCGCGAGCTGGAATCCGACCTCGAGGACGACGTAGCGGCCGGTCGGCCCCCACGTGCGGCCGCCACCCGCCTCGGGGTCGCCGAGCGACCGCTTGAGCACGCTCGTGCGGTACCCCAGGCCGAGCTCGCTGACGACGAGCTCGCGGGTGCGCTGGGTGAGGCGGTCGTAGACGCGCACGGTCTCCAGCGTCTCGGCGACCTCCTGGCCGTAGGCGCCGACGTTCTGCACCGGTGTGGCGCCCGTCGAGCCGGGGATGCCGGAGAGCGCCTCGATGCCGCGCCAGCCCTCGGCGACCGCGGTGGCCACCACCTCGTCCCACGGTTGGCCGGCGGGGACGGCGACGAAGGCGCCGGCGCAGGCGTAGCGCTCCCGGCGCTCCACCCCGCGCCGCAGGTCGCGCACGACGACGCCGGGGAAGCCGTCGTCGGCGGCGAGGAGGTTGGACCCGCCGCCGAGGACGAGCAGCGGTGTGCCCGACTCGTCGGCCTCCCGGACGGCGGCGACGAGCTCGGCCTCCGTCTCCGCGTCGACGACGCGGTCGACCGGTCCCCCGACACGGAGCGTCGTGAGGTCGGCGAGCGTCGTCGTCCGGGACTCGGACGGCCGGTGGGTGCGGGAGGTCGAGGTCACCCGCCCAATCTACGCCCGGCCCCGCGCGGCGGCCGAGGCCGGCGACAGCTCAGCGTCGCCGGACGACGGCCTGCGCCTTGGCGAGCACGGTCACGCCTGCTGCGCGGACGGTGAGGTCGACCCGGACGGTGCCCTCCTCCGGGTCCAGCGCCCCGACGCGGCCGGTCACCTCGAGCTCGACCTCCCCGGGGTCGGGGACGACGATGGGCCGGGTGAAGCGCACGCCGTAGTCGACGACGGCGCCGGGGTCTCCCGCCCAGTCGGTCACCGCGGCCGCGGCGAGGCCCATGGTCAGCATGCCGTGGGCGATGACGCCGTCGAGCCCGACCTCACGGGCGAACCGCTCGTTCCAGTGGATCGGGTTGAAGTCCCCGGACGCTCCGGCGTAGCGCACGAGCCGTGCGCGGTCGACGGTGAAGGTGCGGGTGAACAGCTCCTGCCCGACGGTGAGCTCGGCGCTCATCGTCCCTCCCCCCGCACGGCGAGGGTGGAGCGCACGGTGGCGACCGGGGCGCCGGCGTCGTCGGCGATCTCCGCCCGGGTGCTCACCATGGCGATGCCGGCCCGCTCCGTGATGGAGTCGACGTGGACGGTGGTGCGCAGGCGGTCCCCGGCGACGATCGGGCGGTGGTGGGTGAAGCGCTGGTCGGCGTGGACGACCCGGGAGAAGTCGATCCCCGACTCCGGGTCGGCGATGTAGCTCCGCTCGGCCCGCTGAGCCACGACGACGGCGAATGTGGGCGGGGCGACGACGTCGTCGTACCCGAGTGCCCGGGCGGCGTCGGGGTCGGTGTGGGCGGGGTGCCGCGAGCCGGTGGCATCGGCCATCTCCGCGATCTTCGCCGCGGAGACCCGGTAGGTCTCGGTGGGGGTGTAAGTACGCCCCACGAGCGTCAGGTTGACGCTGGTGGGGCGCTTGGAGCTGTCGGTCACGCGGTACAGCGTAGGCCGGTCAGCGGGTCTCGCGGTGCACCGTGTGCGCGTTGCAGCGCGGGCAGTGCTTCTTCATCTCGAGCCGGTCGGGGTTGTTCCGCCGGTTCTTGTTCGTGATGTAGTTGCGCTCCTTGCACTGCTCACAGGCGAGCGTGATCTTGGGGCGGACGTCGCTGGACTTGCTGGCCACGTGTTTCCTCGCGTTCATCGGGGCTCCGGGGCCCCGGAGCCGTGTCGTGCTAGTAGCGGGGGCGGGACTCGAACCCGCGACACCACGATTATGAGCCGTGTGCTCTAACCACCTGAGCTACCCCGCCACGATCTTCGCCATGGCCGGCACGCCATAGTAAGTGACGCACGACGCGGACGTCGATCTGAGCCCCGAAAGGGAATCGAACCCTTGACCTTCTCCTTACCATGGAGACGCTCTGCCGACTGAGCTATCGGGGCAGCGCTGACGAGCGTACCCGGTGAAGTGGCCGCGGACGAAATCGGCGCGACGTGCGCTTGCTCACGCCGACCAGATCGCGGCCGGGGACGACGTCGGCCCGCCACCCTGGGGGTGACGGGCCTGGCGTGGCGGATGCAGGATTCGAACCTGCGAAGCATTCCGCGGCTGATTTACAGTCAGCTCCCTTTGGCCACTCGGGCAACCCGCCTTGGTCCGCACAGGACCGAGTGGAAGAATAGCAAGCCGCGCCGAGTGCTCCTAACCGAGCACCCGCGTGATCCCGCTCGCACCAGCCCTGAGGAGACCGACGATGGCCGCCGACTCGTCCTTCGACGTCGTGAGCAAGATCGACCGACAGGAGGTCGACAACGCCGTCAACCAGGCCGCCAAGGAGATCTCCCAGCGCTACGACTTCAAGGGTGTGGGCGCCTCCGTCGCGTGGAGCGG
>DAHVRG010000129.1 GCA_027322565.1 Georgenia sp. | reverse complement strand
GGGATGGTGGGTGTCGGTGAGGTCGCCGTGCCGGAGCAGCCGGGTCTGCAGCTCGGTGGCGTCGCGGGCCATGGAGGCGAGCAGCGGGTGGTGGGCCGGGTTCTGCAGGCCACGCCGGCGCAGTGAGGCGGGCGGCCCGGCGGCGGCGACGCGCTCCCACAGCGCGGGGGAGGGGTGGGGCAGCCACAGGTGGACCGCACGGTGGGCGGCCAGTGCGTGCAGCACCCGCAGGTGCACCTCGGGCAGCCGGGTGGGGCCGAAGACGCTGAGCCGCTCGGGCAGGTCGACGGACTCGGGCCGGAGCGCCACCTGCTCGACCGTGGCGTCCAGCCGCTCCGCCGGGCTCGGGACGCCGACACGGGCGCGCAGCCGGCGCCACAGTTCGGCCTGCCAGCGCAGGTCGGCGGGCAGCGGGCCGCCGGTGCCGTCCTCGTCGTCGCCGTCCGCCCACGCGCGCACCATCTGCGGCCGCTGGGCACCGTAGGAGGTGAACAGCCGGGCCAGGTGCCGCGCCGTGCCCAGCCGGCGGCCGTGGCGCCGGTCCTCCGGCTCGCCCGCGGCGAGGTACCGGCCCAGGGGGGCGCACCACGGCTCGCCGGCACACGCGTCGACGACCTCGAGCAGCGGCCAGGTGAGCCGCTCGACGTCCCACGGGTCCTCCCCGGCGGCGCCGGTGACCGCCGTGAGGACACCGCCGACGAGCCGTGCGGGCGATGCGAAGGAGACGTTCGCGCACACGCCCGCCTCGCCGTCGGGCCCCGCCCCGAGGTGGTGCGAGAGGCGCTGGGCGAGCCACCGCTCGACGCCCCGGGTGGGGACGGCCACGACGTCCCGGGCGAAGGGGTCGGCGGGCGGCTCGCCGAGGAGCGCTGCCAACGGCCCGACGAGCGCGTCGGCGCGCTCGGAGCGGTGCACGTGGAGCATGGCGGGGACTCCCTGGGTCGGTTCGCGGTCCAGCCTACGGCCGGCCACCGACACGTGACGGGTCGCTACGGCAGCTCGCTCACGCGGGAGGCGAGCAGCCGGCGGAAGGAGTCCAGCCGGGCGGCGGCGAGCGGCCCGCCCTCCCCGCCGGCCGCCCACGCGTCCAACGCGCACCTTGGTGCCTCGCCGTCGTGCGGGCAGCCGCGGGGACAGTCGACGGCCACCTCGACAAGGTCGGCGAACGCGGCGAGGAGGTCGTCGGGGCCCACGTGCGCCAGCCCGAAGGACCGCACGCCAGGGGTGTCGATGACCCAGCCACCGCCCTCGAGCTCGAAGGCCACGGCGTTGCTCGAGGTGTGCCGGCCGCGTCCGGTGACCACGTTGACGTCCCCGATCGCCCTGTCCGCGCCGGGCACGAGCGCGTTGATGAGCGTGGACTTACCCACTCCTGAGTGGCCCACGAGCACCGACTCGTGCCCGGTGACGACCTCCTGCAGCGCGTCCAGGCCCTGCACCTCGCCGTCGACCAGCGCGGTGGTCACGGTGGGCACGTCGAGCGCGGAGTACAGCTCGAGGAAGGGGGCGGGGTCGGCGAGGTCGGCCTTGGTGAGGACGAGGAACGGCTCCATCCCGGCGTCGTAGGCCGCCACCAGGCAGCGGTCGACGAGCCGCGGCCGCGGCGGCGGGTCGGCGAGCGCCGTGACGATGAGCATCCGGTCGGCGTTGGCGACGATGACCCGCTCGACACCGGCGGCCTCGCTGTCCTCGGCGGACCGACGCAGCGCCGTCCTGCGCTCCTCGACCCGCACGATCCGGGCCAGGGAGCCGGGCTGCCCGCTGGTGTCGCCGACCACCGCCACCCGGTCCCCGACGACGACGGCGTTGCGGGCGCCGCGACCCAGCTCGCGGGCCTTCATCGCGACAATGCGCACACCCTCTCCGGTGAGGAGGGTGTACCGGCCGCGGTCCACGGCCAGCACCCGCGCCTCGACGGCGTCCTCGTGCCGGGGGCGACGCTTGGTGCGGGGACGGGAGCCGCGCTTGGGCGGGCGGACGCGGACGCGCTCGTCGTCCGTGCCGATGTCCCGTCCCCGGCTCATGCCCCCTCTCCCTCAGCCGCGGCCGCCCGTCGCGACCATGTCGGTCCACATCCCGGTGAAGTCCGGCAGCGTCTTGGACGTCGTGGCGACGTCGACGATCTGCGTGCCCTTGACCCGCAGACCGACAACCGCGGCGAAGTGGGCCATCCGGTGGTCCGCGTAGGTCTCCAGCCGGGCGGGACGAAGCACGCCGGGCTCGATCTCCAGGCCGTCGTCGGTCTCCCGGGCCGCGCCGCCGAGCCGGTTGATCTCGGTGGCCAGGGCCGCGATCCGGTCCGTCTCGTGCCCGCGCAGGTGGGCCACGCCGCGGATCCGGCTCGGGCCCTCGGCGAGGGTGCACAGCGCGGCGACCACCGGGGTGAGCTCGCCGGCGTCGCTGAGGTCGACGTCGAGCGGCCGGATGGAGCCGGTGCCGGTCACGGTGAGCCCGGCGGGGCCGAGCTCGACCGTGGCGCCGAGCTGGACGAGCAGCTCCCGGAGGCGGTCGCCGGCCTGCGAGGTGCGTGCGGGCCAGTCCGGTACCTGGACCTTGCCGCCGGCCACGAGGGCGGCCGCGAGGAAGGGACCGGCGTTGGACAGGTCCGGCTCGACGGGGACCAGGCCACCGGCGATCTGGCCGGGCTCGACACGCCACCGGGCGGGCTCGCCGTCCTCGCCGGCCGTGACCTCGACGACGGCGCCGCGCTCGCGCAGGACGTCGACCGTCATCGCGACGTGGGGCTGGCTGGGCATCGGCCCCACCCGGCGCAGGTCGAGCCCGCGCGCGAGGGCCGGGGCGACGAGGAGGAGGCCGGAGACGAACTGGCTGGAGGCGCCGGCGTCGACCTCGACGGTCCCGCCGGGCAGCCCGCCGGTCCCGTGGACGGTGAAGGGCATGGCCGCGCGGCCGTCGTCGTCCACCTGCGCGCCGAGGTCGCGGAGCGCGTCGATGAGCGCCCCCATCGGGCGCTCCCGGGCACGTGGGTCACCGTCGAACTCGACGGCGCCGTCGGCGAGCGCGGCGAGCGGGGGCACGAAGCGCATGACCGTGCCCGCGAGGCCGCAGTCGACCCGCGCGGGTCCGCGCAGCGGCCCGGGGTCGACGAGCAGGTCCGGCCCCTCCGGGTCGGGGCGCCCGTCGGCATCGACGTGCTCGACCCGCACGCCGAGCGCACGCAGCGCGTCGACCATGAGAGCGGAGTCACGCGAGTGCAGAGGGCGGTGCAGCTGGGTCGGCTCCGCGGCGATCGCCGCGAGGAGCAGGTAGCGGTTGGTCAGCGACTTCGAACCGGGGACCGGCACGACGGCGTCGAGCGGTCCGGCGGCGACCGGGGCCGGCCAGGCGACCCCGGACGTGGTCAGGGTGGACATGCTCTCGAGGGTAGCGGGCGCCGGAGACCACCCGGATCCCCGCCCGGGTCAGCCGAGCTTGGCCTTCAGGTCCGCCTTCGACTCCTTGGCTGCGGCCTTGAGCTCGCGCAGCGCGGCCTTGTGCTCCCGGGTGTTCGAGGCGCGCCAGGCGAGGGAGGGCTTGCCGTCCCGGTCGAGCCCGGCGATGAGCAGCCCGCCCACGAGGCTGGCGCCGGTGAGCAGCCCGCGACGCATCTCCTTCTTCTGCTCCTTGCTCGTCGCCGTCCAGAACGGGTTGTTGACGAGGGTGACCGGCACGGTGACGGCGGCGAGGGTCAGCGCTGCCGAACGCGGGTTGCGGTTGGTGGCGAGCATGAGCCCGGCAAGTGCGGTGACGGCACCGCTCACCCGCACGAGCAGGCGCGTGTCGGAGGCGATGGCGGGCGGGATGCCGGCCTTCTCGAGTGCGGGCTCGACCGCGCGGAAGCGCTCGACGTGGGAGTCGGGGTGCAGCAGCGCGTCGACACCCGTGGCGACGAACGAGGAGGCGAGCAGCGGGCGAGCGAGACGGCGGGAGAGACTCATGTCCCATTGCTACCGCAATCCGGACGTCGCTGCGAGCGGTGTGTGCGACATCGGCGGAATGTCTTCCACGCGTCGGGCGTTGCACCCGGCATGACACCCACGACGTCGCTGCTCGACCAGCCCGGGCCGCCGGCGATGCTCCCCGGAGCGCAGGTCGCCGTCGGCGGACTAGGCTCGTGGGTGATGAGTGAGGACCGAGGGCCGGACCGCGCACCCGAGCACGAGAGTGACGCGGAGCGTGCCGCACGCTTCGAGGCGGACGCACTGCCGTACCTCGACCAGCTCTACGGCGCGGCGATGCGGATGACCCGCAACCCGGCCGACGCCGAGGACCTCGTGCAGGAGGCGTTCACGAAGGCGTTCGCCTCCTTCCACCAGTACCGGCCGGGCACGAACCTCAAGGCGTGGCTGTACCGGATCCTGACGAACACCTTCATCAACAACTACCGCAAGAAGCAGCGCGAACCGCAGCAGTCGGACGCCGAACAGGTGGAGGACTGGCAGATCCACCGCGCGGCCTCCCACACGTCCCGCGGGCTGCGTTCGGCGGAGATGGAGGCGATGGACCGGCTGCCGGACTCCGAGATCCGGGACGCCCTCATGGAGCTGCCCGAGGACTTCCGGATCGCCGTCTACCTCGCCGACGTCGAGGGGTTCGCCTACAAGGAGATCGCCGAGATCATGGAGACGCCGATCGGGACCGTGATGTCGCGGCTCCACCGCGGACGCCGGCAGCTGCGGGAGCGTCTCGCCGACCATGCCCGGGAGCTGGGGATGAAGATTGAGGCAAAATCGTGAGTGAGGAGTCCATGCCGGAGCCGGTGGACGACGAGTGCCGCTGCGAGGAGATGCGCGAGCACCTCTACGAGTTCCTCGACTCGGAGATGAGCGGGTCGGACCTCGCCCGGCTGCGCCGGCACATCGAGGAGTGCCCGACCTGTCGCGAGGCCACCGACGTCGAGACGCACATCCGGATGCTGTTGCGACGCTCCTGCCGTGAGGTCGCACCGAGCACGCTCCGGCTCCGCGTCATCACCCAGATCGGGGTGCTGCGCGCCGGGGGCCACCTGCGCTGAGACGGCAAAAGGGCCGGCCGCGTCGGCCGACCCTTTCACGTCACGGTCTCAGGCGTTGGGGCGCTTACCGTGGTTGGCGGTGCCCTTGCGGCGCGCCTTGCGCTTACGTCCGCGCTTGCTCATCGTCACTCCCGGTCTCGGTCGGTCCGCCCGGTCGGGCGGATTCACGATCCCCTATGGTCGCACACTCGGCGGCAGCACCGACGCCGCGGAGCGCAACAGCGCGAGCCCGAGCACCGCTGTGCCCTGGTAGAAGAAGGTCTGCGCGCCGAGCTGGGCGCGGCTCAGGCAGCGGGCACCCCACGTGAGCAGGTGCTCGTCGACGAGCTCCCGGTACCAGCGCTCGACCTCCGTGGGCGGGGCGGCGTCGGTCGTGAGGAGCGCGGCGCAGGTCATGAGGGCCTGGGCGAGGTCCGGCATCGGCGTCTCGGGTAGCGCGACGCCCGCCGCGACGACCTCCGCCCGTAGCCGCCGGAGGGCGGGTGCGGCCTCCGCGGGGGCGGTCGGCGGCGCGACCGGCCGGTGTCCCGGCCCGCCGACGAAGAGGCGCCGATGGTCCGCGGCGAGGCGGGTGAGGGGCTCCGCGGAGGCCGACGACTCCTCGAGGAGGCCGGCGCCGCGCCGCGACTCGGCGTCGTCCCCCGGCCGGAGGGCGTCACGGACCTCCGCCGGCACATCCGGTGGGGCGGCGACCACCCGGGCGACCGCGACGGCGGCGGCG
>DAHVRG010000107.1 GCA_027322565.1 Georgenia sp. | reverse complement strand
GCGACCGCGGCGAACTCGCCGGCGACGTGGCCGGTGACCTGCTGACCCCGCTGGACAGGTCGTACGCCGCGCTGTCGGACGTGGTGTCCCGGCTCTACCGCGTGCGCGCCGGGCTCACGCTCGACGACGGCGACGTCGTCGGCGATGGCGATCATCTCCGGCTTGTGCTCGACGACGAGCACGGTGTTGCCCTTGTCGCGCAGCTGGAGCAGCAGGGTGTTCATCCGCTGGATGTCGTGCGGGTGCAGCCCGATGGTCGGCTCGTCGAAGACGTAGGTGACGTCGGTCAGCGACGAGCCGAGGTGGCGGATCATCTTCGTGCGCTGTGCCTCACCGCCGGACAGCGTCCCGGAGGGCCGGTCGAGCGAGAGGTAGCCCAGGCCGATCTCGACGAACGAGTCGAGCAGGTGCTGGAGGTTCGCCAGCAGCGGTGCCACCGACGGCTCGTCCAGGTCGCGCACCCATGTGGCGAGGTCGCTGATCTGCATGGCGCAGGCGTCCGCGATGCTGATCCCACGGATCTTGGACTGCCGGGCGTGCTCGGCCAGGCGGGTCCCGTCGCAGTCCGGGCAGGTCCGGTACACCACTGCCCGGTCGACGAAGGCCCGGATGTGGGGCTGCATCGCGTCCCGGTCCTTGGCGAGCATCGACTTCTTAAGCTTGGGGACGAGCCCCTCGTAGGTCATGTTTGCTCCGCCGACCGGGACCTTGACCGGTTCCTTGTGGAGGAAGTCGTGCAGCTCGCGCTTGCTGTACTTCTTGATCGGCTTGTGCGGGTCGAGGAACCCGGACTCGCTGAAGAGCTGGACGTACCAGCCGTCGCGCGCATACCCCGGCACGGTGATCGCACCCTCGGCGAGCGACTTCTCCTCGTCGTACAGCTGGGTGAGGTCGATGTCGGTGACCGAGCCGCGACCCTCGCAGCGCGGGCACATCCCGCCGAGCTGGTTGAACGTCGCCTTGACCGCCTTCTTGCCGCCGACGGAGATCGCCCCTGCCGACGTCACCGAGGGCACGTTGAAGGAGTAGGCGTTCGGCGAGCCGACGTGCGGGTCGCCGAGCCGGCTGAAGAGCATCCGGAGGAAGGCGTTGGCGTCGGTCACCGTGCCGACCGTCGAGCGGGGGTTGGCGCCGAGACGCTCCTGGTCGACGATGATCGCCGTCGTCAGGCCCTGAAGGACGTCGACGTCGGGGCGGGCGAGGGAGGGCATGAAGGCCTGGAGGAAGGTGCTGTAGGTCTCGTTGATGAGCCGACGTGACTCCGCCGCGACCGTGTCGAAGACCAGCGAGCTCTTGCCCGAGCCCGACACTCCCGTGAAGACCGTGAGACGCCGCTTGGGCAGATCGATGTCGACGTCCCTGAGGTTGTTCTCCCGCGCTCCACGGACCCTGATGAGGTCGTGTGCGTCGGCCGCCGGTGCGGCACCGACCGCCGGCTGCGTCGTCGTGCCCATACGTGTCGCTCTCCGTCTCGGGGTCAGGGAACCTGCTGGAGGCGGACGGTGTTGCCCGCCGGGTCGCGGAAGGCGCAGTCGCGCATGCCCCAGTCCTGGTCGGTGGGCTCCTGCATGACCTCGACACCCTCGGCGGCCTGGATGCGTTCGAAGGCGGCGTCGACGTCGGGGGTGGCGAGCATGATGCTGGCGAAGGTGCCCTTGGCCATCATCTCCGCGATGGTGCGCTGCTCGTCCTCTGTGACGCCCGGGTCGGCCGTGGGTGGGTAGAGGACGATCGCGGTGTCGGGCTGGTTCGGGGGTCCGACGGTGATCCACCGCATGGTGCCCTGGCCGACGTCCTGGCGGACCTCGAAGCCCAGGGCGTCACGGTAGAAGGCGAGCGACGCCTCGGGGTCGGTGTGTGGGAGGAAGCCGGCGTGAATGGTGATGTCCATGACCGTCACGCTAGTAGTGCCTCGGCGGCCGGGGCTTCTCGATTCCTGATCGGTCTGGAGACCCGCTTCGCCACGCACGGCGGCAGCGCGGCGGCCGAGCGCGCGGCCTCCCGCCGGTAGACGCTCGGGGGCATCCCGACGAGCTCGGCGAAGCGGGTGCTGAAGGTGCCGAGGGAGGAGAAACCGACCGCGAAGCAGACCTCGGTGACGCTCAGCTCCTCCCGCCGCAGCAGGGTCATCGCCCGCTCGATGCGCCGGGTCATGAGGTAGGAGTAGGGAGACTCCCCGTAGGCGCGCCGGAACTCCCGGCTCAGGTGACCGGCCGACATGTGCACGCCACGCGCGAGGGCCGGGACGTCGAGCGGCTCGGCGAACTCCCGGTCGATCCGGTCGCGGACGCGGCGCAGCAGCGTGAGGTCCCGCAGCCGCTGGTCGCTCGCGGTGGTGCCGGTCATGGGCGTGATCGTGCCACGGCGCGCCGGGCGCTGCCTGGTGACCGGCTCAGCCACTCCCCCGCCCTTCCTTCTCGCGGGCGCGCGCGACGGCCTCGCGTTCCCGCTTCACGGCCTCCCGGAGCCGCCGCTCGGCCTCGCGCACCGCCCGTTCGGCCTCCCGGCGCTCGCCGCGGGCGGCCCTGACCTTGGGGTCCCGCGGGTAGGCCTCGGTCGCCGGCGCAGATGGTTCGGACGGCGTCACGGGCCGGTCGTCACCCCGCTCCGGCCGCGCCTCGATGTAGAGGGCGATGCCGTCGAGGACGCGGTCGAGGCCGAAGGTGAACGGGTCGCTCTCGGCGGTGAGGATGCCGTGGTCGAGCGCCTGCCGGACCTGCGGGTGCCCCTCGGCCGTGATGAGGGTGTCGAGGATGTGCTCGGTGACCCGGTCGATGTCGTCCGGGCTCACGCCGTCGCTGGCGGCACGGGCCCGGTAGCCGCGCTCGATCGTCGCCGTCCACCGGGCCAGGCCCTGGACGAGGAGCATGACGGCGGTCTTCTCCTGCCAGTCCAGCGGGGTGTCGGCGAGCGCAGCGAGCGCGTCCTCGAGCCAACCGATGCTCGCGGGCGTCGTGGGGACCCCCTCGACCGGGATGTCGAGCAGCCAGGGGTGGGCCTCGTACACGGCGAGCATCTCGTGGTGGTACTGCGCCACGCGCTCCCGCCACGTCTCCCCCTCCCGGGTGCTCAGGGGCGGTACGCCGAGTGCCGCGTCCGCCATGACCATGAGCAGCTCGTCCTTGTTCGTCACGTAGCGGTACAGCGCCATCGTGGTGAACCCGAGCCGCGACGCGACGGCGGACATCGAGACCGCCGCGAGCCCTTCGGCGTCGGCGAGCTCGATCGCCGTCTCGACGATCCGCTCGAGGCTCAGCTCGCGCCTCGGCCCGCGCTGCGGGTGGGCCGCCACCCCCCATGCCAGTGCGACCCCGCGCGGCAGCGGCATGTCCTCCGGGTCGGTCTCCATGCCTCACACCCTACTTCTGTTTACGGCATAGACATCGGAGTTTAGGCCGTCTACTGTTTACTGCGTACACACCGAGTGGGAGGAGTCCCCATGGAACCGATCATCGAGCTCCGGGGCGTGCGGAAGAGCTTCGGCCGCCTCAGCGTGCTCGACGGCGTGGACCTCGCCGTCGCGCCGGGCACGATCCACGCGCTGCTCGGACCGAACGGCGCCGGCAAGACCACGCTCGTCAGCATCCTCGCCACCCTCGTCCGGCCGGACGAGGGTCACGTCCGGGTCGCCGGTGCGGATCCGGTGCGGGACGCCGTCGCCGTACGGCGACGGATCGCGCTCACCGGCCAGGCAGCGGCCGTCGACGAGCTCCTCACCGCGGAGGAGAACCTCCGCATGATGGCGGCGCTGCACGGTCTGCGCCGCGACGCGGCCCGCGCGCGGGCGCGTGAGCTCATCGCGCGGTTCGGGCTCACCGCCGCCGCCGGACGCCGGGTCTCCACGTACTCCGGCGGGATGCGCAGGCGGCTCGACCTCGCCCTCAGCCTCGTCGTCGCCGTGCCCGTGGTGTTCCTCGACGAGCCGACGACCGGCCTGGACCCCACGAGCCGCCGCGAGCTGTGGGAGGTCATCCGCTCGCTGCGCGAGGGCGGCACCACGGTGCTCCTCACCACCCAGTACCTGGAGGAGGCCGACGAGCTCGCCGACCGGGTCTCGATCCTCCGGGACGGGGCCGTCGTCGCCGAGGGGACGCCGCGTGAGCTCAAGCGCGCCGTCGGTGAGGAGGTCGTCGAGATCCACGGACCGCGGGGCGAGGTGCTGCACACCGAACCCACCGACGGCTCCCCCGCCGGCCTCCGGCGCGCACTCGACACGATCGACGCGCTCGGGGTCGACGGCGAGCTCGTCGTGCGCCGGCCCAGCCTCGACGACGTCTTCTTCGCCCTCACCGAGCCCTCGGACACCTCCTCCGCCCCGCTGCCCGCCCTCACCGGAAGGACCCGCCCATGACCACCGTCACCGCCGCCCCGCCCGCCCGGCCGCTGCGACCGGCGACCGAGGAGACCGTGTTCGTCGGCCGCAGCCTGCGGCACAGCCTGCGCAACGTCGAGGCGATGCTCATGGCCGTCCTCCTCCCGGTGTTCCTCATGCTCCTGTTCGTCTACGTCTTCGGGGGCGCCATCGACCCCTCCGGGGACTACGTCGACTACGTCGTGCCCGGGATCATCCTGCTCTGCGCCGGCTTCGGCGCCTCCTCGACCGCCGTCGACGTCGCCGACGACGCCTCCTCCGGCCTCATGGACCGCTTCCGGACACTGCCCATCCGCAGCTGGGCCGTCGTGACGGGCCACGTCGTCGCCAGCCTTGCGCGCAACCTCGTGGCCACCGCAGTCGTCATCGCGGTGGCCCTCGCCATCGGCTTCCGACCGACGGCCGGGCCGGGTGAGTGGCTCCTCGCCGTGGGTGTCGTCGCGCTCTACATCCTCACCATCACCTACCTCTTCGCGGCGATCGGGCTCGCCACCGGCAGCCCGGAGGCCGCCAACGGCTACGGCTTCGTCCTCCTCTTCCTCCCGTACGTCTCGACCGCGTTCGTCGGGGCGCAGACGCTGCCCCGCTGGCTGCGGGGCGTGGCCGAGCACCAGCCGATCACCCCGGTGATCGAGACCCTCCGCGGGCTGCTCATGGGGACCGACTCCGGCAGCGCGCCGCTGCTCGCCGCTGCGTGGCTCACCGGGATCCTGCTCGTCGCCGTCGTCTGGTCGGCACGCCAGTTCCGGCGCCGCGCGAGCCGGCGCTGACCGCGTGCGGCGGCATGCCAGGATGGGCTGCGTGACACGGTGCCTCCGGGTCGCCCTGGCCCTCCTCGTCATCGCGTCGGCGGCCTGCTCCGCCGGGGCACGGATGCCCGACCGCGCCCCCGACGTCCACGGCGTCGTCGCCCTGACCAGGACGGGTGAGGCTGTCCTGCACGGCTCCTCCGACCCGTACTTCGAGGGTATGAGCCTCGAGCGCGGCGGACCCGATGTCGCGGGCCTGGGCGGTGACCGCGCCGAGCTCGGAGCGGGTGACGAGGTCGAGGTCTGGGTCGCCGGTCCCTGCGCGGAGTCCTTCCCGGTGCAGTGCGAGATCGACGCCGTCCGGGTCACCGGGTAGCGGTGGCACAATCCGTGGGCGTGGGTCGGATCATCGTGCTCAGCGGCAGCCCCGCGTCGGGCAAGACGACGACAGCGTCCCTGCTCCAGCGCCACCTGCCCGACCCCTTCCTCCACCTCCCCCTCGACGCGTTCATCGACATGCTCCCGCCGGGGTTCGACGACGCGAGCTTCGAGCGCATGGAGGTGGGCTACCACCACGCGGTCGCCGCCGTGGCGAGGGCGGGGAACAACGTCATCGTCGACCACTTCCGGCCGGAGCTCGACCACGAGCTCTACGCCGGCCCGGACGTCCTCCTCGTCGGTCTCCGCTGTCCCCTCGAGGTGCTCCTGCGCCGCGAGGAGCTCCGCCCGCCGGAGCGCCGGGGGTTCGCGGCCGCCGCCTTCCCCGCCGTGCACCGCGGACGCCGCTACGACGTCGAGGTCGACACCTCACAGATGTCCCCGGAGGAGTGTGTGGAGCGCATCCGCGGCGCCTACGGGCGGCCGCGGTCCGCCTTCGCCTCCCTCCGGGCCGGCGTCGCCGAGCAGCCGTCCGGACTCTAGGGTCCGGTGCCGGGGAGCCGCCGCACCCGTGTGGCCTCGACCTCGTAGCGGGAGGCGCGGGTGGGGCCGGTGGCGAAGAACCTGCGCCGCAGTGCCCCCTCGACGGCGACGACGCTCCCCTCCGCCAGCCGGCCCGCCACCCGGCGGGTGCGTCCGCTCCAGCAGGCGACGTCGATCGTGTCGACGCGTGCCCTCCCCGGCGCCGGTTCCTCGCGCGGCACGACCAACCGAAAGGTGGCCAGGCCGTCACCACTGGGCAGCTCGCGGTCGACGACCTCCCCACTGACGCGACCGACGAGGCTGACGACGTTGTGACCGAGCTGGTCCTCCATGGCATCTCCTCTCCCCCGTCGAGCGTGCCGCCACCCGGCCCCCCGCGGTCCTGTCACCGCCGTCGGTGGTACGCCGAGACGCGCCGACAGGTCCTGTGGAGCACCCCGGGTGAACACTGCTCCACAGCCAGGTGGCGCGACCGCGCCGTCCCCAGCGCCCCGTCGGGAGCCGCCCCGCTGCCGCGGGGTCCTGCGACCCTCGCCGCATGACCACCGACGACACCGTAGAGGCACCCACGACAGACGCGTGGGGCCGGGCCGTCCGCGACGGCATGCCCGAGTTCGGCCCGCCCGGCGGGGACCGCACCGCCTGGCCCGCCTTGCCGATGCAGGTCCGGACCGACGAGGACGTCGTCACCTGCGCCGCGGGGTTCGCGCGTGCCTTCACCAGCGAGTACTTCTTCACCATCTGGCTCATCGCGCTCGACCGGGACGGGTGGACCACCAAGGACTGCGCCGAACTGCTCGACATGCCCGCACGGCCGCCGACGACCGGCGCCTACGCGCTGCTCCGCAACGCGGCGCGCGGCCTGGAGGAGCTGGCCCCGGGGTGCTCCGTCGTCATCGCGATCGCCCAGCCCGCCGGCGGAGACCGCGGACAGCGGGACCGCGCCTGGAGCCGGGCGCTGCTCCAGGGCGCCGCCCTCACCGGGCTGCCGGTCCGCGGGGTCGTGTCGGTCGGCACCCACCGGGCACGCCTCCTCCACGCGGGACCGGTACCCGGCGGGATGACCGCCGCCGCGGGACCGGAGGAGGACGGAGTCCGGGCGGCCCGGGCCCTCCCGCACGGTCGCGTGCGCAGCGAGCACGACCTCCTCGACTACGCCCACCGGCTCCGGCGGACAGCGCAGGTACCGTCGTTCCACGTCTGGCTCGTACCGGTGGACCGGGACGGGGAGGTGTGCGGCCAGGCGCGCGCCGTCGAGGAGCTCCCCGCGGAGCCCGAGCCGGTCGACCGCCTCGGGCTGGCGGACCTCCTCCGGGACGTCGCCGACGAGGGGCGCGCGCTGGACCCGGAGACGGAGCTCCTCGTCGTGCTCAGCCGACCGGCGGGCCGCGACGTCCGGGAGGAGGCGTGGAGCGATCTCGTGCGCGACGTCGCCGCCCAGGAGGGCGTGATGCTACGGGGAGTCGCGGCGGTCGGTCCGGCCGGGGCGAGCATCCTCGACGCCGGCACCCTGGGCCGGTGACCGGGTCAGGATGCGGCCGGGCCGGGTGACGCGTCGTCGATCGCCACGAGCGTATCCGCGTCCGGCTCCCAGAGGGTGGCCGCGACGTTGGCGCGGACCTGCTCGGGCGTGCGTGCCCCGGCGATGACGCTCCCGACGGCGGGCTGGGCCGCGAGGCCACCCAGCGCGAGGGTGAGCAGGGGGACGCCGGCGCGGTCGGCCACCGCCTCCAGCGCCTCGATCCGGTCGAAGTCCGCGGCCGCGAGCCGCTCAGGCCGCTGCTCGAGGCGGCTCCCCGGCGGCGCGGGACGGTCACGCCGGTACTTTCCGGTGAGCAGCCCGGAGGCGAGCGGGTAGTACGGCAGGATGCCTGCGCCCACGTGCTCGGCCGCGGGAACCACCTCGGCCTCGATGCCCCGCGAGACCAGTGAGTACTCGTTCTGCACCGAGACGAAGGGAGCCAGCCCGGCGGTGCGGGCGGTCCAGTCGGCGTCGACCAGCTGCCAGCCGGTGACGTTGGAGCAGCCGACGTAGCGCACCTTGCCCTCGCGGACGAGATCGTGGAGCGTCTCGAGCGTCTCCTCCCACGGCGTCACGGGATCGGGGCGGTGGAGCTGGTAGAGGTCGATGTGGTCGGTGCCCAACCGCCGCAGCGAGCCCTCGACGGCCCGGCGGATGTACCGGCGCGAGCCCCGCACCCCGTAGTCCTCGCCGTTGAGCCCGCGGGCGTCCATCCCGAACTTCGTCGCGATGACGACGTCCTCGCGACGACCGGCCAGCGCCTGCCCGAGCAGCTGCTCGCTCTGCCCGGGCTGCCCGCCGTAGGTGTCGGCCGTGTCGAACAGGGTGATTCCGGCCTCAAGTGCGGCCCCCACCACGCGCGGGACCTCGTCCGGCGGTAAGGTCGCCCCGAAGCTGTTGCACCCCAGGCCGGCGGTGGAGACCACGAGGCCGCTGGCCCCCAGCTGGCGATATGTCATCTCGGTCACTCCCGCACCCTACCGGCGGGAAGGTGTGCGGAACCTTCACAGGACGTCCACCACGGCCGTGGAACAACTCGACACCATCGTGCGTTGGTACCAGGTAGAGCGTGCACACCGGCGCGCCTGAGCGCGCCCGAGAGGCGAGAGGAGAGGCGACATGGCAGATCGAACCCTGCGCGGAGTCGGGATCGGTGCGAAGAGCCTCGAGAGTGAGGTCGGCGTCGAGTTCGCCGAGCGGACCGAGGCCCACTACGAGTGTCCCAACGGGCACACCATCGTCCTGCCGTTCGCGGCGGACGCCGAGATGCCGGCGCTCTGGGAGTGCCGCTGCGGGGCGGAGGCGCTGCTGCGCGACGCGACCCGTCCCGAGCCGACCAAGCCGGTGAAGAAGCCGCGGACCCACTGGGACATGCTGCTCGAGCGGCGCACCATCCCCGAGCTGGAGGAGCTCCTCGCCGAGCGTCTGGAGTTGTTGCGCAGCGGCCAGCTGCGTCGGCGCAGCGCCTGAGCGACCCACCGTCCAGGGCCCGCAGGTCACCACCTGCGGGCCCTGTGCTCTGCCCGGCGGGTGCGCTGCCCGTCAGCGCCGAGCGCGCAGCAGCGCGACGAGCCGGCGTGTCCGGTGGGCCAGCGCCCAGCCGGTCACCCGGACCAGCGCCTCGGTGATGATCGCGCGGCTCATCTTCGACACGCCCTCGGCGCGCTCGACGAAGCTGATCGGCACCTCGACCACCCGGCCACCGG
>DAHVRG010000066.1 GCA_027322565.1 Georgenia sp. | reverse complement strand
GGCGCTCGCCGCGCTGGGCGGCGGTCGCGGCTGTCGCGGCGGGTGCCGTCGTCCTCGGGGGCGCCGTCGGCTACGGCCTCGGCCGCGCCGGCGACGACCCGCCACAGACCCAGGCCGACGTCCGGGTGGACAGCGGGGAAGCCGAGGGGCCGGCCATCGCCATGCGAGGCGGCAGCGCGACCACCGAGTCGATGGCCACGACTGACATGGCCCTCTATCCCGGGATGGGAGCCGGTCGCACCACGTTCACCGCTCAGGGGCTGAGCGACGACCCCGGTACCGCGACCGCCTGGGCGTTCGACGGCGCCGCCACGGTCACCGCCGAGACGGCGGCCCGCGCCGCCGAGGTCTTCGGCGTCGAGGGCGAGCCACGCAGCGAGGGCGGCTGGGTGGTCGGTCCGTCGGACGGCAGCGGCCCGACCGTGCAGGTCTCGCCGGACGGCACCGCCTCGCTCTACTACTCCGACCCGGAGCTGTACCCCCGGTTCGACAGCATCGAGCCGATGCCCATGCCGGAGCCCATCGAGGAGGACGCCGTCCCCGGGGGCGAGGGGACGTCCGGCAGCCCGGGCGACGACGCCGTCTCCGCACCCGCCGTCGAGCCCGGGGTGGCCCTCCCGGTCGAGCCGGCGGACCCGACCCCGGTCGAGGACCCGGAGGCGGACGCCGCCACCGGGGCGCTCCACGCCACCCTCGGGGCGCTCGGCCTCGACGCGGACGCCGCGGAGTACGAGACCCAGAGCCACTGGTCGGGGGGCGCCGTGACCAGCGCCGTCGCCCACCAGGTCGTCGAGGGGGAACGGACCGGGCACTCGTGGTACGCCGAGGTCGTCGACGGGCAGGTCATGTCCTTCAGCGGCCCGCTCGCCCCGCTCGTCAGCCTGGGCGGGTACGACCTCGTGAGCCCCGCGGAGGCCGTCGACCGGCTCGGCGACCCGCGCTTCGGTGCGAGCCCGGTGTGGCGGGACGGCATGGCGGTGCTCGACCTCGACATGCCCACCCGGAACTGGGACGACCCGCCCGCCGCGCCCCCGGCACCCGGTGAGGCCATCCCGTGGCCGGTGACCGACGTGACCATCGTCAGCGCCGAGCCGGCGCTGACCACCCAGCACCAGGACGACGGGAGCGTCCTGCTCCTGCCGGCCTACGAGCTGAGCGACGCCGAGGGACGCACCTGGAGCGTCGTCGCCGTGGCCGACCACGAGCTGGCGTTCTAGGACGCCATCGCAGGACGCCGTCCCGAGCGGGTTGGAGGGCTCGCTCGGGACGGCGTCGACGTGTCCGGGGCCGACGCCGGACCTACTCTGGCGGCATGACGAACCTCGAGGCGCGTCCGCAGGAGCAGGTGTGCGTCGCGGGGCCGCAGACGCCGGTGGAGCTCATCGAGCCACGCGACGTGCCGCTCGGGGGGCCGCGGGCGATGACGGTGCGGCGCACCCTGCCCTCCAGGCAGCGCTCGCTCATCGGCGCCTTCTGCTTCGCCGACCACTACGGGCCGGACGACGTCTCGGTCACCGGCGGGATGGACGTCGCGCCGCACCCGCACACCGGGCTGCAGACCGTCACCTGGCTCTTCGAGGGGCGGGTGCTGCACCGCGACGCGCTCGGCTCCGTCCAGCCGATCAGGCCCGGCCAGCTCAACCTCATGACGGCCGGCAACGGGATCTGCCACTCGGAGGAGGGCACGCCCGAGCACTTCCCCGAGCAGCGCCGGCTGCACGGAGTCCAGCTGTGGACCGCACTGCCCGAGTCGACCCGCCACGGCGAGCGCGACTTCGAGCACGTGGCCCAGGTGCCCTCGTTCACCGTCGACGGCGCGCTCGTCCAGGTCTTCATGGGGTCGCTCGGCGGGGTGACCTCCCCGGCGCGGGCGGACACCCCGCTCGTCGCCGCCCAGCTCGACGTGCCCGCCCGGACGACGGTGCGCCTCGCCGTCGACCCGGCGTTCGAGCACGGGGTGCTCGTCGACTCCGGCCCGCTGCGGGTCGCCGCCACCGACGTCGCGCCCGCCTGGCTCGCCTACCTCGCCCCGGGCCGCGCGGAGCTCGTGCTGGAGACCGGGCCCGCTCCTGCCCGCGCCGTCCTCGTCGGGGGCACCCCGTTCGAGGAGGAGGTGCTCATGTGGTGGAACTTCGTCGGACGCACCCACGAGGAGGTCGTCGCGGCCCGCGACCAGTGGCAGGCGGCCATCGCGGGCGACCCCGCCGGCGTGGCCCGCTTCGGCGAGGTCAGCGGCTACGACGGCCCGCCGCTGCCCGCGCCCGAGCTGCCGAGCGTCCGGCTCAAGCCGCGCCGTCAGCCCGGCCGGGACCGCTAGTCCGTCGGCGGCTCGACGACGAGGTCGGCGTACTCGGCGTGGCGCCTGATCCAGGCGTTCATGAAGGGGCACACCGGGACCACCTGCAGCCCGTCCGCGCGGGCGGCGTCCAGTGCCGTGCGGGCGAGGGCAGATCCCACGCCCTTCCCCTCGACGGCCCGTTCCACCACCGTGTGGGTGAGGACGACGACGCCGTCCCGGCGCTCGTACCCGGCGACGCCGACGACGTCGTCCTCGTGGACTGCGGCGAAGCGGTGCTGCTCGGGCTGGTGCCGGACCCGGATGTCCATGACGTCTCCCTCGTGAGGAGCAGGAGTCTCTCCATCGTGCCCCATCGGCTCCGTTAGAGTGACGCATACGACCGC
This sequence comes from Georgenia sp., assembly GCA_027322565.1. GTDB lineage: Bacteria > Actinomycetota > Actinomycetes > Actinomycetales > Actinomycetaceae > Oceanitalea. The sequence goes on along the minus strand of DAHVRG010000066.1, from coordinate 814 downwards.
GGTGGGGGAGCCGCGTGGTCCCACGGGAGGCGACGATGCCCAAGTACGTGTACCGCTTCTCCGAAGGCGGGATGGATCAGAAGGACCTGCTCGGGGGCAAGGGGGCGAACCTCGCCGAGATGAGCCGGCTCGGTCTGCCGGTGCCTCCGGGCTTCACGATCACGACCGAGGCGTGCCGCGCCTACATGCGCGACGGCCGGGTGCCGCCGGACCTGCGTGTCCAGGTGACCCTCGCCCTGCGCGAGATGGAGGACGCCCTGGGGCGCCGGCACGGCGACTTCCACGAGCCGCTGCTCGTGTCGGTACGCTCCGGGGCGAAGTTCTCCATGCCCGGGATGATGGAGACCGTCCTCAACGTCGGGCTCAACGACGCCTCCGTCCAGGGGCTCACCGAGCACACCGGTGACGACCGGTTCGCCTGGGACTCCTACCGGCGGCTCATCCAGATGTTCGGCAAGACGGTGCTCGACATCGACGGGGAGCTCTTCTCCGCGGCGCTGGAGGACCTCAAGGCCGAGCGCGGCGTGCGGGACGACACCGACCTCACCGCGGAGGACCTGCGCGGTCTGGTGGCGACCTACAAGGAGGTCGTCCGCGAGCAGTGCGGGCGGGAGTTCCCCCAGCACCCGCGCGAGCAGCTCGACATGGCGATCGAAGCGGTGCTCGGCTCGTGGAACACCGACCGGGCCGTGCTCTACCGCCGGCAGGAGGGCATCCCGCACGACCTCGGCACCGCCGTCAACGTCCAGGCGATGGTCTTCGGCAACATGGGGTCGACGTCGGGGACGGGGGTGTGCTTCACCCGCGACCCCTC
>DAHVRG010000150.1 GCA_027322565.1 Georgenia sp. | reverse complement strand
GTCGTCGAGATGGACGAGCGGCTCGCCGCGGACGGCACCGTCCTGCGCGAGCTGGACGAGGCATCCCTCGCGGCGGCGCTGCGTGAGGTGCGCGCCGAGGGCTTCGACTCCCTCGCCGTCGTCGGCATGCACGCCCATCTGCACCCGCGGCACGAGCGCCGTGCCGGGGAGATCGCCCGCGGGCTCGGCTTCTCGCAGGTCTCGCTGTCCAGCGAGGTCAGCCCGCTCCTCAAGCTCGTGCCCCGCGGTGACACCACGGTGGTCGACGCCTACCTCTCCCCCGTCCTGGCCCGCTACGTCGCCCGGGTCGCCGCGGAGCTGCCCGGCGTCGACCTGCAGTTCATGCAGTCCCACGGCGGGCTCGTCGAGGCCGGCCACTTCCGCGGAAAGGACGCGATCCTCTCCGGTCCGGCCGGCGGGATCGTCGGGATGGCCCGCACCTCCCGCGCAGCCGGGCTGGAGAAGGTCATCGGCCTGGACATGGGCGGCACCTCGACCGACGTCTCCCACGTCGCCGGCGAGTACGAGCGGGTGCTCGACGCCGTCGTCGCCGGGGTGCGGGTCCGCGCGCCGATGCTCGACATCACCACGGTGGCCGCGGGCGGCGGCTCAGTCCTCCACTTCGACGGCAGCCGCTACCGGGTGGGCCCGGACTCCGCCGGCGCGGACCCGGGCCCGGCGAGCTACGGCCGGGGTGGGCCGCTCACCGTCACCGACGCCAACGTCCTCCTCGGGCGGGTCAGCCCCGAGCACGTCCCGCACGTCTTCGGGCCTGACGGCGACGCCCCCCTGGACGCCGGGCTGGTGCGCCGCCGCTTCGCCGCACTCGCCGAGGAGATCGGCGCGGCTACCGGGACCTCCCCGACGCCGGAGGAGGTCGCTGAGGGCTTCCTCGCCGTCGCGGTGGCGAACATGGCCACCGCGGTGAAGACGGTGTCGGTCCAGCGCGGCCACGACGTCACCGAGTATGCGCTGACGAGCTTCGGCGGGGCGGGCGGCCAGCACGCCTGCGCCGTCGCCGACTCCCTCGGCATCCGCACGGTGCTCGTCCCGCCGTTGGCCGGGGTGCTCTCGGCGCTCGGGATGGGGCTGGCCGACACGACCGCGATGCGCGAGCAGTCCGCCGAGCAGCCGCTGGCCGACGCTCTGCTGCCCAACCTGGAGGACCTCGCCGCCCGGCTCGCGGCCGACGCGCGCGCGGAGGTCGCCGGCCCGGGCGCATGGGACGGTGCGCTCGAGGTCCGCCGCCGGGTCCACCTGCGCTACGCGGGCACCGACACCGCGGTCGTCGTACCGCTCACCGGCCGGGCCGCGATGCTGGCGGAGCTCGAGGACCGCTACCGACGCCTGTACTCCTTCCTCATGGACCGGCCGCTCGTCGTCGAGGCGGTGAGCGTCGAGGTCGTGCGCCCGTCCGACGGCGAGCTGCCGCGCTTCACGCCGGACCACCCGCGGTCCGAGCCGGCGGGCACGGTGACGCTCCACACCGACGGCGCGTGGCGGGAGGTCCCGCTCCACCACCGGGCACAGCTCCCCGCCGGGGCCGCCGTGACCGGACCGGCCCTCGTCGTCGAGGAGAACGCCACGACCGTCGTCGACTCCGGTTGGCGGGCCGTCGTCGGGCAGACCGGGGAGCTGCGGCTCACCCGGACGAGCGCCGTCGCGGCCCCCGACGTCGCGACGACGGCCGACCCGGTCATGCTCGAGGTCTTCAACAACCTCTTCATGTCGATCGCCGAGCAGATGGGTGCGCGGCTGGAGGCGACGGCGCAGTCGGTGAACATCAAGGAGCGCCTCGACTTCTCCTGCGCCCTGTTCGACCCGGACGGCAACCTCATCGCCAACGCGCCGCACATGCCGGTGCACCTCGGCTCGATGGGGGCGTCGGTGCAGGAGGTCATCGAGCGCACCCGCGGGACGATGCGCCCCGGCGACGTCTACGCCGTCAACGACCCGTACCACGGCGGCACCCACCTGCCCGATGTCACCGTCATCACCCCCGTCTTCACCGACGACGGCGCGCGGGTGCTCTTCTACCTCGCCTCGCGCGGGCACCACGCGGAGATCGGCGGGCTGACGCCGGGCTCCATGCCGGCCTTCTCCCGGACGCTGGAGGAGGAGGGGGTGCTCTTCGACGCCTGGCTGCTCGTCTCGGCGGGCCGGTTCCGGGAGGAGGAGACCCGGGCACTGCTCACCTCCGGGCCCTACCCCTCGCGCAGCCCGGAGGTGAACCTCGCCGACCTGCGCGCCCAGGTGGCTGCCAACGCCAAGGGCGAGGACGAGGTGCGGGCGATGATCGACCACTTCGGGCTCGACGTCGTGCTGGCCTACATGCGCCACGTCCAGGACAACGCCGAGGAGGCGGTGCGGCGGGTCATCGACGCGCTGGAGGACGGTTCGGCCGAGTACGAGACCGACAGCGGCGACCGGATCGTCGTCACCGTGCGGGTGGACCGCGCGGCGCGGGAGGCGACGATCGACTTCACCGGGACGACGGCGCAGCTTTCCTCCAACCGGAACGCACCCGCGGCGGTGACCACGGCGGCGGTCCTCTACGTGTTCCGGACCCTCGTGGCCGACGACATCCCGCTCAACGACGGGTGCCTGCGACCGCTCCACATCATCGTGCCGCGGCCCTCGATGCTCGCGCCCGAGTACCCCGCGGCCGTCGTCGGTGGCAACGTCGAGACGTCGCAGGCGGTGACGGGTGCGCTGTACCGGGCGCTCGGGGTGCAGGCCGAGGGCTCCGGGACGATGAACAACGTGACCTTCGGCAACGCCCGCCACCAGTACTACGAGACCGTCGCCTCCGGCTCCGGTGCCGGGCCCGGGTTCGACGGGACCGCCGTCGTCCAGACCCACATGACCAACTCCCGGCTCACCGACCCGGAGGTGCTCGAGACGCGCTACCCGGTGCTCGTGGACTCCTTCGCGGTCCGGCGCGGCTCGGGCGGAGCCGGGCGCTGGCGCGGCGGCGACGGCGCGGTGCGGCGGCTGCGCTTCACCGAGCCGATGACGGTCAGCCTCCTCACCGGCCACCGCCGGGTGCCGCCCTACGGGATGGCCGGCGGTGAGCCGGGGGCGCTGGGCGTGAACCGGGTGGAGCGCGCGGACGGCACGGTCACCGAACTCGCCGGCGACGACGTCGTGGACGTCGGCCCGGGCGACGTGCTCGTCGTGGAGACTCCCGGCGGCGGCGGGTACGGCAGGCCGACCTGAGGGGCGGCGGCCCCCGGCCCCCTGCCCCGCGCTTCGGTCGCCCTCCTCGATCACCGTCCGCCCCTCCCGACAGCCCGCCGTGAGTGGGAAGGGCGACCCATCGGTGGAGGAGGCAGGGGCGCGCCCGTCAGGTGAAGGTCGGCAGGTGCTCTCTCGCGAAGGCGAGGGACTCCGTGAGCGCCCGCTCCCGCTCGGCGGGCTTCATCTTGCGCGTCGTGACCTCGACGGCGATCGACCCGCTGAAGCCGAGCTCCGGCAGGGCGGCGAGGAGCTCGCGGCACGGCTGGTTGCCCCGGCCCGGCGCCAGGTGCTCGTCCCGGTTCGAGCCGGTCGAGTCCGTGAGGTGGATGTGCGCCAGGCGCGGACCCAGCGCGTGGGCCATCGCCAGCGGGTCCTGCCCGGCGATGCCGGCGTGCGACAGGTCGAGGGTGACGTGCTCGTAGTCGAGCGCCACCGGGTCCCAGTGCGGGAGGTAGGCGTGCCGCTCCTTGGTCCGGCTGCCGTCCTTGGCGCGGGCCTTCCACGGGAACATGTTCTCCACCGCGATCCGCACCTCGGTCGCGGCCTGGCGCCGCGCGATGCCCTCGACGAAGCCGGCGGCGTACTCGCGCTGCCAGCGGAACGGGGGGTGGA
>DAHVRG010000050.1 GCA_027322565.1 Georgenia sp. | reverse complement strand
GAGTCCCACTACGAGTGGCAGGACCACGAGTGGATGGCCCGCCGCGCCGAGACCGACCCGCACTCCGGGCCGATGAGCATCTACGAGGTCCACCTACCCTCGTGGCGGCCCGGGCTGAGCTACCGCGACCTCGCGGTGGACCTCGTCGACTACGTCGCCGGGCTGGGCTTCACCCACGTGGAGTTCATGCCCGTGGCCGAGCACCCCTTCGGGGGCTCCTGGGGCTACCAGGTCACCTCGTACTACGCCCCGACGTCGCGGATGGGCGGCCCCGACGACCTCCGCTTCCTCGTCGACCGGTTCCACCAGGCCGGTATCGGGGTCATCGTGGACTGGGTGCCCGCGCACTTCCCGAAGGACTCCTGGGCTCTGGCCCGCTTCGACGGCACCCCGCTCTACGAGGACCCCGACCCGCTGCGCGGGGAGCACCCGGACTGGGGCACCCTCGTCTTCAACTTCGGCCGGCGCGAGGTGCGCAACTTCCTCGTCGCGAACGCGCTCTACTGGCTCGAGGAGTTCCACATCGACGGCCTGCGCGTGGACGCCGTCGCCTCGATGCTCTACCTCGACTACTCCCGCCAGCCGGGGCAGTGGCGCCCGAACGAGCGCGGCGGCCGGGAGAACCTCGACGCCATCAGCTTCCTCCAGGAGACCAACGCCACCGCCTACCGGCGGGTGCCCGGCATCGTCATGATCGCCGAGGAGTCCACCGCCTGGCCCGGGGTCAGCGCCCCCACCGAGCACGGCGGCCTCGGCTTCGGGCTCAAGTGGAACATGGGCTGGATGAACGACACCCTGCGCTACCTCGCGGAGGAGCCGATCAACCGGCGCTACCACCACGGGGAGCTGACCTTCTCCCTCGTCTACGCCTTCTCCGAGCAGTTCGTCCTGCCGCTGAGCCACGACGAGGTCGTCCACGGCAAGGGCTCGCTGCTGCGCAAGATGCCCGGCGACCGGTGGCAGCAGCTCGCCAACGTGCGTGCGCTGCTCGCCTACCAGTGGTCCCACCCGGGCAAGCAGCTGCTCTTCATGGGCGGGGAGTTCGCCCACGAGGAGGAGTGGTCGGAGGCACGTGGCCTCGACTGGTACCTGCTCGACCAGCCGGCCCACGCCGGGGTGGCCGACCTCGTACGGCGCCTCAACGACATCTACCGCGCCAACCCCGCGCTGCACGTCCAGGACTTCACCCCCGAGGGCTTCCAGTGGATCGAGGCCGGCGACGGCGACCACAACGTCATCAGCTACCTGCGCGTCGACCCGGCCGGTGAGGGACGCCCGATCGCGTGCATCGTCAACTTCGCCGGGGTGCCACACGAGGGCTACCGGGTCGGGCTGCCCCACGCCGGCGCGTGGGTCGAGCTGCTCAACACCGACGCCGAGGAGTACGGCGGCTCGGGGGTGGGCAACCTCGGCCGGGTGGTCGCCGAGGAGCTGCCGTGGAACGGCCGTCCCGCGTCCGTCCGGCTCCGGGTGCCGCCGCTCGGGGCGCTGTTCCTCACCCCCGAGTCCGGGCCGCGGTGAGCGCGGACGCGGTCACGCGCTGAGCGACCTGTCCGCGGCACGTCTGCCCGGTCGGACGGTCAGCGGCGCACCCCCAGGGTGTCCTTGCCGTCGCCGTCCCAGTCGCCCACGAGGGTCGTGTCGCCGGCGCGCCCGTAGTTCAGGGTCGTGTCGGCGTCCCCGCCACGGATGGCGTTGGCGATGAAGTAGGTCTTGCCCCGCCGGACCGCGAACGTGTCGGTGCCGTTGCCGTCCCAGTCCCCGACGTAGCTGCGGCCGGCCGGGTTGGCGTAGTCGAAGACGATGTTCGCGTAGGCGGAGAAGGTGTCGTTGAGGAAGTATCGGTTGCCCTCTCCCCCGATGCCGCCGTCGTCGATGGCCCGGGTGCTGGACCCGTCGTCGCCGGGGATGTCGGTCCGCGGGGGCTGCGGCTTGCGGGCCGCGGGGCCGGCCGGGACGTAGCGGGCGAAGTTCTGGGTGCCGTAGGCGTACCCGTCCGGGGTGAACGCCACGCCGATACCGACATGCGTGAACTCGGGGTTGAACAGGTTGGCATAGTGGCCCGGGGAGTTGTACCAGCGGGTGTACATCCGCTCCGGGGTGGGCTGCCCCCAGGCCACGTTCTCCCCGGCGAGCACGTGCCCGGGCGGGATCTGCTCGCGGTGGCGGGGGTTGTGGTACATCCGCTCCTCGCCGGCCTGCTGCTCGGCCCAGCGCAGTGCGACGGCGTCCATCGCACCGAGACGCACGAGCGGCTCCATGCCCTTGGCGTGGCGGTCGGCGTTGAGCAGCTCGAGGATCCGCGCCGACCACTGCTCCCCCTCCTGCACCGGGTCGGTGTAACGCGCGAAGTCGATGGTGGCGTACGGCCGGCCGTCGGCGTCGAACGCAACCCCCACGCCGACGTGCGTGAATCCGGGGTCCGCGATGTTCTCACCGGGGGCCCGCGGCCTGGCTCAGCACGGTGTACATGCTCCGGGGGCTGCGCTGCCCCCAGGCCAGCGCCTCGGCCGCGGCGGTGTGCCCGGCCGGGATCTGCTCACGGTAGTCCGGGTTGGCGTGCATGCGGGTTTCGGCGGCCTGGTGCCGTGACCATGCGTGGGCGACCGCGCCCATCTGCGGCGAGGCCTCCAGGGAGCGCAGGCCCATCGCCCGGCGGTCCTCGTCGAGCAGGGCGAGGAGCTCCTCGGCCCAGGCGGCCTCCTCACCCGTGGGCGGGGTCGGGGGTGCGGCGGCTGCCGGCGCGGTCGTGCCCGCGAGGGATGCGAGGGTGGCGAGGGCGGCCAGCAGGGCGGCGGCCAGGGTGCGCTGCGACGTCAACGGCGCGGTCCTTTCGGGTTGCCGGGAAAGCTCAACCCGACTGTTCGGCAACCCGCCCCGGGAGTTGAGGGCTCACCGGCCGCATTCGCCCGTGACTTGCCTCCGGCCGCGCCTGGGCCGGTGCCGGTCCGCCCGCTGCGCCCGCCGGCCGGTCAGGGGGCGCGGCCCGTCGTGCCACCCGGTCGGAGCCGCTCGCGCCACCCGGGCGAGGGGACGCCGTCACTTGGGGGCGCGCTCGTGGCCGTGGCCCCCGTCCCGGCCCTCCTGGGCCGCCCGGTATCGCCTAGTACAGCGCCGAGGCGAGGTCGCGGCGCGCCTGGGCGACCGCGGGGTCGCCGCTGCCGACGATCTCGAAGTACTCCACGAGGCGCTTGCGGGCCTCCTCGCGGTCGTCGCCTGCGGTGGCGCGCACGACGGCGAGCAGCCGGTCGAAGGCGGCCGTGTGCTGGCCGGCGGCGAGCTCGGCGTCCGCGGCCGCGAGGTGGGCGGCGACGTCGCTGAGCGGGGCCCCCTCGGCGGCGACGACCGCCTGCATGCCCCCGCTGCTGGCGGTGCGCATGATGAGCTCCACCTGGGCGAGCGCGGCGCTGGCCTCGTGGTCCGCCGGGTTCTCCTTGAGCGCACGGCGGTACGCGTCGGCGGCGCCCTCGTAGTCCTCCCGCTCGATGGCGTCCAGGGCCTCCTGGTGGAGCGGCGGCAGCGGCGGCTCCGGCGGCGGGGCGGCCTCGGCGTCCGGGTCGGAGGCACCGCCGCTCACCGTGCCGGTGACGCCGGCCTGGGCGGCGACGCGCAGCACCTCGTCGATGACGGCGCGCACCTGCTCCTCCGGGTAGTCCCCCTGGTAGAGCGGGATGGGCTGGGCACGCACGATCGCGACGACGCTCGGCACCGCCTGCACCTGGAGAGCCTGGGCGATCTGGGGGCTGCTCTGGGCGTCGACGCGGGCGAGCTGGAACCGGCCGCCGTAGTCGGCGGCGACCTTCGCGAGCACGTCGGAGGGGCCCTGGGCGTAGGAGGCCCACACCTCCAGGACCACCGGGACCTCCATCGACGTCTCGACGGTCCGCTGGAATGTCGCGTCGGTGACGTCGACGACAACGGCGGAGTCGGTCACCGGACCGGCAGGCGCCTGCTCTTGCGCCTGCGCCGGGCGGGCGAGCGCCGACAGGTCGACGGCACCGTGCAGGTTGATGGAGGGCTGGCTCATCACTGTCCTTCTCTACGTGAGGTCTGGGACGACGTTACCCCTCGCCGCCGTCCGCCTCCTCATCCTCCGGCTCGGTCTCGTACACCCCGACGTCGGCGAGGACGTGCACGGCCCCGAGCACGGCGATCTGGTCCTCGCTGTCGGCGGGCGGCACGTGGAAGGCCACCGGGATGAGGTAGTGGGCCTGGGCCGTGTCCTCGATCCGCGGGCGCTCCCCCATGAGGAGCCCGATGTCACCGCCGGCCTCGAGGGTGGAGCCCTCGACCGTCCGGCGCAGCCGCAGCCGTCCGTCGACGACACCGACGACGACGGCGCCGCCCTCGGCCGTCTCCATTGCGGAGACGGTGCCCTCCCGGACGCCGTAGGTCTCCTCGACCTCGCCGGCCACCTCGACGGTGGAACGCAGCGCGGCGATCATCTCGGCGTACCCGGTGCGGAACGGGTCCTCCGCGAAGAGCGCGGCGTTCTCCCCGTCCGGGTCGGCGAGGAGCTCGGCGTAGGCGGCGACGGTCTGCTCGGGGGTGGTCCGCAGCCCCTCGGCGTCGGCCGCCAGCTGGGGGCTGCCGGCCTGGGGGTGTGCGGTGCTCGGCGTCTCCGCGCCCGGGAGCAGCGTCGTCCAGTACCAGAGCTTGTACTGGTTGCGCGGGCTCTCCTGGGTGAGGACGAGCAGCAGCGGGAGGTTGGCGTCGTCCGGGACGTGGGAGACGACGTAGAGCGAGCGCGGCCACTCGTCGGTCGCGGCCACGACCTCCACCTGGCTGCTCGTGGTGAGCGGGGTGGGGGTCCGCTCCCCGCCCGAGGCGGTGCTCAGCCGGTACTCGGCGTCGCGCATCGCCAG